>CALBTX010000095.1 GCA_937967685.1 uncultured Bacillaceae bacterium
AACTTATAAATGCTGTGAGAACAATGGCGTTTGGCATAACCAGACATGAATTGAATGAATGGAAAAGGAAAGTAAAGCGGGGAGAAGTCGCTTTTTTGACCCATTATTGGCTTCACCCCCGCTTTCCTGATGTCAATACAGTAACCAAGGTTGGCTGCTCCGACTTGGAACGCTTAATCCACTGGGGGCTTTCCTACGATTTAAAAGAAGAATGGATTGATGTCCGTGCCGATTATCCGCATTTTGATCTGATCGGTCAGAGGCAAAGGGAAATCTTGCATCAGGAAGGCATCTGGGATCAGATTCGTCGGTTCCGCCTTTTTCTGTAAGTCATAAGGGCCATACAATGCTGCAAAATTAGACGACCTGTACAAAAAACGGAAGGGAAGAGGAAGATGGCAGAAAAAGATTTGAGAATTAATAGTAAAATCATTAGCGAAGGTGAACAACGGGCACCAAACCGCGCGCATTTGCGTGCCGTCGGTTTTAAAGACGAGGATTTCAAAAAGCCGATGATCGGTATTGCCAGCACCTGGAGTGAAGTGACCCCGTGTAACGTGCATATTGATGAGTTGGCTAGAGAAGCGAAACAGGGGGCCAGAGACGGCGGCGGGTCGCCCATGATTTTCAACACAATCACCGTGTCGGATGCCATTTCCATGGGGACGCGAGGCATGCGTTATTCGCTGCCCAGCCGTGACTTGATCGCCGATTCGATCGAAATGGTTGTCGGCGGGGAACTGCTCGATGGTTTTGTGGCGATCGGCGGCTGTGACAAAAATGGCCCCGGATGTATGATGGCCATCGGCCGGGCGAACGTTCCCGCCGTTTACGTTTATGGAGGGACGATTAAACCCGGAAACTTAAACGGTGAGGATATCGATATTGTTTCCGCTTTTGAAGGTGTCGGCAAATTTAACAAGGGAGATATTGACAAAGATGAACTGTATGAAATTGAATGTCATGCCTGTCCCGGTGCGGGTGCCTGCGGCGGAATGTATACGGCCAATACGATGGCCTCGGCCATTGAGGCCATGGGTATGAGTCTTCCCGGAAGCGCCTCCAATCCTGCCGAATCGGAAGCGAAGCTGGAGGATTGCCGCCGGGCGGGAGAAGCGGTGGTCAATCTGCTCCGAAAAGGCATTTATCCGAAAGATATCATGACCAAAAAAGCATTCGAAAACGCGATTACGGTTGTCATGGCTTTGGGAGGATCGACAAATTCATTTTTGCATTTGATTGCGATAGCCCACAGTGTCGGCGTTGATTTGACCTTGGACGACTTTGAACGCATTCGCAAGCGTGTGCCGCATATCGCTGATTTGAAACCGAGCGGAAAATACGTCATGCAAGATTTACACGAAGTCGGCGGCGTCCCTGCTGTCATGAAACTTTTGCTTGAAAAAGGACTTTTGCACGGAGACTGTTTAACGGTCACAGGTAAAACGATTGCCGAAAATCTGGCGGATGCTCCTCCTTTAAAAGAGGGACAAGTCATCGTTAATTTTGACAATCCGAAACGTGAAACCGGTCCGCTCGTCGTCCTGAAGGGAAATTTAGCTCCTGAAGGCGCCGTGGCTAAAATGTCCGGTTTGAAAGTGAAGGAAATCACCGGTCCGGCCAGAGTGTTCGATACGGAAGAAGAAGCGACTGAAGCGGTGCTCAATGATCAGATCAAACCCGGAGACGTGCTCGTCATTCGCTATGCAGGTCCGAAAGGCGGACCGGGCATGCCTGAAATGTTGTCCATATCCGCGATTATTGTCGGCAAAGGATTGGGCGAAAAAATCGGTTTGCTGACGGACGGACGCTTTTCCGGCGGTACCCATGGTTTGGTGGTCGGACACGTGGCCCCTGAAGCCCAAGTGGGCGGCCCGATCGGTCTGTTAAAAGAAGGGGATATCATCACCATTGACAGCGTCTCCCAGACCCTTTCCGTTGATGTGTCCGATGAAGAAATGGAAAGACGCAGAAAAGAATGGCAGGCCCCTCCGCTGAAATATGCCAAAGGCGTTTTAAACAAATACGCCCGCAATGTGTCGTCAGCTTCAAAAGGTGCCGTGACTGATCTCGTTCAAGAATAATTGGGTATTGATGTGCGTTAGGCGTTTATGTGCCATTCCTTTGCTGATGCGGCCATGTCTGTTCTGTAAAATGGGGTTTTCACCAAGAAAGAGACATGAAAAAAGGCTGGCCAGAGGTTAAGTCCCTTTGGCACAGCCTTTTTCAACGCATTTGATTTATGGTTACTTTGCTTTATTGGTTTGGGTCAGACTTTCACTACGTTAGCTGCTTGAGGTCCACGGTCCCCTTGAACAATTTCAAAGGTGACGTTTTGACCTTCTTCCAATGTTTTAAAACCTTCTTCCTGAATGGCAGAGAAGTGGACAAACACATCATCCGCGCCTTCGACTTCGATAAAACCAAAACCTTTTTCAGCATTAAACCATTTTACTTTACCACTTTGCATGTACACATGCCTCCTAAAAAATATCTGCACGGTCGTGCATTCTTATTATGAACCAAGTTACTTCAGAACACATATAAATGTGAATGAAAAAATCGTAACCTCAATAGAAAATGCAGGATCATGGAGCATCGCCGCACTTCTAATGAAGTTACGATTTGCTGTGACATCCAAACCTCATATGCAATTGAAGTAAAATGGTTATTTACAGCATACACCAAAGAAAAAGCAATGTCAAATGCTCGATGTCACGTCTTGAAAGGAGTGACAAACATGGCTGCCTGCAAACATTGCGACGGCATCGGAACGGTGGAATGTCCGGAATGTCCGGATAATGACTACAACATCTTTCACGGTATAGAGTGCGACCGATGCGCCGGGGAATTGTTTATACTCTGTCCGGAATGCGGCGGAACGGGGCATAAAGAGGAAGAGAAATAGCGGGAATATCGGAATGAGAATGGCCTCCCTTTAATGTTTTAATCAGGACCTCTGTTTCACCTGCTCCTTCGTTATCCGCCTTTGTTATCCGTCTCATCGTCTGTGTCATCCGGCTGTTCCATGTCGCTTAACTGGACACTTTCCCCATCCTCTTGAGTGTCAGCGATCCATTTTTGAAGTTCTTCCGGATCGGAAAGAGCGGTCATGCCGATGTTTAACGTTCCTTTTAGTTCTTTAACGCTTAATTCCTGGATTTTGTAATGAATATTATCAATGTGTACAGGTTTGATTTGTTCCAATCGCTTGATCAAGTCTTCCTTTTCTTTTTCAATCTGTTCTTTTAAGGATCGATTTTCAGTTTCTAATGTTTCCAGTCGTTCCTCTAGCTGTTTGAAGTAATCTGCAGACGGATAATACATGATGCACTCACCCTTCGCTCCTTTTCTCACCAACCGAAAAATGGGCTCATATGATAGGGTATGTAGAGACGGAAATGGAGGTTCATCAATGTTGTATCATCAACTCGATCCTAATAAATGGAAGGAGATCGCCAGTCAAGTTTTGGGGAACGACTTTTTTTCCGGTTTTGCCGATTTCGCCCCTCAGGGACCAAGATATAATATTTACAAAAATGCTTCTGAAATTATCGTTTTGATCGAACTTCCGTATTTGCTGGATTTATCCCAGATAAATTTGACCGTCAAAGAACAGGAATTGCAGCTCAAAGGAAAGATCGAGCTTGGGTTTAACCATATGGAAGTGTACCGCTCGCAAATATTCAGCGGTGATTTCGAGACGGTGATCCCCCTTCCTTATGCCGTGAACACCAAGAAGGTGAACGCCCATTATCAAAAAGGGATTTTGAAAGTCCAACTTTTTCCTAAATTGAAAAACAGAAGTCAGAACGTGAACATACAAGGCTTGTGAACTGAACAAGGATCACGGGAAGCGGATGATCAGAGAAAACCACAGTGAATTAGAATACGATAACTTTACGCATCTGGAACACATGAAGCGGATGAGAAGGGAAAACTTGGCTCAGGTGTGATGGCAGTGGGGTACGGCATTACGGGCCGGAGACGGGACCAGAATCAGGACCTGTCGGAGGTGCGGTAACGGGTGGAACAGAGGAGGATGGGTCAAAGGTCTCCTCGATCTTCTGCAGGTCTGTTGTATGTTGGATGTCTGTTGTATGGATATCTGTTTCCGAGGCCCGGTTATGACACAAAATCGTTTTGCCGATATTTAATGATCCAATGCTGGAGATGTTGGCAATTTTAATATTTTTAATATATATGTGCATCCTGTTCACCTCCTCATCTCACACTTGTTTCTGGGGCTGGTCAACGAAATCAGGATCTTTGACGAAATTTTTACCGGCCATGACGGATGGGCTGGCATCCCCAATAATGGTTTGTCCCCCCACCTGCTTTTGATTTGCATTGTGACCTTTATGGATGGTGTTTCCGAAATTTACGGAACCGTTGCTGGAAATATTATTGATTTTGATATTGAAAATGTTGTTCACGTGCGGCATACGACCATTCCTTCAGTCTGTTTGTTGTTAGTTTATGTCTGCAAAATCGATAAGTGACACAGACCTACTAGAGAATGGACAATGTGAGACGTCTGGCCATTTTGGCACAGAACTGTGCCCTTGTACAATCTCCTAAAGAATGTTGACCATACAATGTAGTGTAAGTGATGGCAAAATGTTGAAGATGGAATGGAGGATCGCAAATGTCGCGTTATTATCGTATTTGCTGCGCCAATGTGGGGAAGATTGCCAGAATTCGAACGCGTGATGGAAGGGATTTTACCGGACGAATTGTACGTGTCACCCCTCGTCATGTTCATTTGGTTCCGATGGGCAGAAGGATTTCCGGAACAGAGCTGGGGAAGAAGCATCCTCCTGCCGTGACGGCAGAAACAACAAAAAAGAAAGAATCCGGTTCGGAAATTCTGTTTTTTCCCTTCATCGTTCCGTTGGCGGCGATCATTGGCTTGACGATCATCGGCACAGCTCCATATTGGGGCGGTTATGGTCCTTACCGCCGAGGTTTTTACTGGTAATCGGGCAACAGCAATTGATGAGCAAGTGAAGCAAGGCTCCTTGCCGAAACAGGAAAAAGGGGCCTTATTTCGTTTATCCATTGACAAACTAAAGTGTTAAAGTTATCATTTCTGATATGCTGGCGGAACGGCAAGCGTTTCGACAGCAAGGCAGTTCAGAGCATCTGTTGTTCATCGTGTTTGAGAACTCTATCGTTATTAATTTGATAGTTTAGTTGATCAGAGGTATGTCAAATGACTGATACATCAAATACTCACCATGAGCAGGGATCGACAACCGAGGCGCAGGAGCTTCTGGAACAACGGGATAGTGAATTTCGGGTGCGACAGTACATAGGCAGAATGGCAGTGATTGTCACCTTCATCGCAGTGCTTTGGTCCGTTTTCCAACTTTATGTTTCCAGTGTCGGTGTACTGGATGCGATTAAGCTGCGTGCGTGGCACATTATATTTTTGCTGACGATGACGTTCTTACTCTATCCCGCTTTCAAAAAAGAAAATAAGTCGCGAAGGCTGCCAACGGTATGGGATATCGTTTGTATTTTATTGAGCGCGGCCTCTTTCGGGTACCTCCTCTTCATTTATGACGATCTGGCCATGCGCGGAGGTTATCTGACGCTCACCGAATATGTTTTTGGAGCGATCGGCATCCTTATGGTTTTCGAAGCTGCCAGACGTGTCGTCGGAAATTTGGCGGTTTTGGCGGCTTTATTCCTTGTATATAATTTTGGTTTTGTAGGACGTTGGTTCCCTGGCAATTTTGGTCATAGCGGTTTTAGCTGGGAAAGAATTGTCGACCATATGTTTTGGGGAAGTCAGGGGATTTTAGGTATCGGCATCAGTGTTTCGGCGACATTTGTTTTTTTGTTCATTTTATTCGGTGCTTTTTTACGCATCAGCGGCTTTAGCCAATTTATCAATGATCTGGCTTTGACAATTGCCGGACGCAGTCCCGGCGGACCGGCCAAAGTGGCTGTCTTGGCCAGCAGTCTGATGGGAATGGTCAACGGCAGTGCTTTAGCCAATGTGGCTACGACCGGGGCGATCACCATTCCTTTAATGAAGGACAATGGCTATAAAGCCAAGTTTGCCGCCGCCGTGGAAGCGGTCGCCTCAACAGGAGGCCAGTTTGCCCCGCCAATTATGGGCGCGGCGGGTTTTATCATGGCCGAATTTCTGGGCGTTCCGTATACGACAGTCATGCTTGCAGCGATTATTCCCGCTTTTTTGTATTACGCAGCCCTATTGATGGCTGTTCATTTTGAAGCGAAAAAACTGGGGCTGAAGGGCATTTCCAAGGAAAACATTCCCGATGCCCTGCAGGTGATCAAGAGGCAGGGGCATCTTATCTTACCGCTTATTGTCTTATTAGTCTTGCTGTTTATGGGTTATACGCCCCTCTATGCCGCCGTATTTTCCATCTTGGCCACGGTGATTGCCAGCTGGCTGCGTCCCAGCACCCGGATGGGATTTAAAGATATCGTCCAAGCCCTGGAAGAAGGGGCCAAAGGGGCTGTCGGCGTAGGCGTCGCCTGTGCGGTCATCGGCATCATCATTGGAACGGTTTCCTTAACAGGTCTGGGATTGAATTTTGGTTACAGTATTTTACAGTTTGTCGGGGAGAATTTGTTTTTAGCGGCCTTTTTCGTGATGCTTATCAGTATTATCCTGGGGATGGGCGTTCCGGGTGTTGCTGCTTATGTGATTGTCGCGACCGTCTCCGCACCGGTTCTATTAGATTTGGGTGTCAATCCTTTGGCGGCACATATGTTCGTGTTAATCTATGCGTGTTTATCCAATATTACACCGCCGGTGGCCTTATCCTCCTATGTCGCGGCGGGGATTGCCGGTGCCAATCAAACGCAAGTGTCATTATTGGCCATTAAATTGGGTTTAACAGGATTTATTATTCCTTTTTTCTTTATTTACCAACCGATATTACTTTTGGAAGGAGGGAATGGATGGCAGATTTTATTTGCGGCTGTGACAGCGACAATCGGTGCCGTTTCTTTGGCCAGTGCTTTGCAGGGATGGCTGCTAGATAAATGTCACTGGATACAGAGAGTCCTGTTGTTGCTGATCGCTTATTTCATGATCGATGCTTCCATCCTAATGGATGTTCTGGGAGTAGGCATTCTCATAGGTATCATCATTTGGCAAAAGCTTCAGATGCCTTCAAATCAGTATCAGAAACGGGGGATTTAACATGCGCAAAAAAAGTTGGCTCGTTGCTTTATTGTTTACGGCAGTGGCCATCATGGCTGCGGGTTGCGGAGGAGAAGAGCCGAATGAAGGCGGATCCAACGGGAATAGCGCCAGTGAAAGTGAAACGAATGAAAATGAGACGAATACCGCCGGGGAGGACGTTGAACTGCAGTTTCCCACAGCGGGAACAACCGGTGTGATCTACTCATTGGGTGCGGCCATGGCCAATCTGTGGAACAATGAACTGGGGTACAGCGTCAATTCACAAGCTTCCAACGGCGGAGTACATAATCTGAACATGCTCATGGACGGTGAAGCGCAAATCTCATTTGCCACAGTCGGTATTATTTGGGAAGCATATCACGGTGAAAACACCTTCGAAGGCAGGCAATATGACGATGTCCGTATTATGTCCGGACTTTATTACAATCCCAATCAGTTTGTTGCCAGGGAAGATGCCGGTTTGGAAAGCATCGCAGATATCAAAGGAAAAAGTTATGCACCGGGAGCGACAGGCAGTACACCGGAAGTCGAATCCAACATTATTTTGTCAGAATACGGACTGAATTATCCCGATGACATTGAAGCCAATTATGTTGGTTTTACTGAAGCGATTGATTTGATGCGAAACAACCAAATTGACGGGGCATTGATTCAGGCGGGTATTCCGACGGCCGCGGTGACGGAGATGACTTCGACGGCCGGTGGAAAATTAATGAGCATCGACGAGGATGTCCGCCAGGCTTTGTTGGATAAATATCCGTGGTATTCGGAGTTCGTCATTCCCGCCGGGACGTATGACAATCAAGAAGAAGACATTGAGACTTTGGCCATTAAAATGATGCTCATCACTGATGCTTCTGTACCGGAGGACGTTGTTTACAATCTCATGAAAACGATGTGGGAAAACGTGGATGAGCTCAAATCGGCTCATGAAATCGTCGAACAGTTTGAACTTGAGGAGGCGGTCACTGAACTGGCAGACATTCCTTTGCATCCGGGAGCCGAAAAATACTATAAAGAAATCGGTTTGCTGGAATAAACGTAGGCCAAGCGAATAACATCTCTTAACATGAAGCAGGTAAAGAGAATCGTTCAGCTTCTCCCACCTGCTTTTTTTAATATTTTTGAGGAAAATCTAGCCGGCCGCTATGAATGATTGCAAGGATTGAACGGCCCGGACAACATCTTTTTCAGTAAAAGTATTTTGCATCAGGTGGATCGATTCGCCGGGTTTCAAGGCGCCTTCAGCCAATTGCAGCAGCATGTCATTGTTTGCAGACAAGCCCAGCATATCCAGCGAATACGGGAGTTGCAGCTCACGGTAATATGGCAGCAGTCTGTTAATTTCATCCCAATCGTTTTCTAAGGCAAGCTGGACAAGGATGCCGTAAGCCACTTTTTCGCCGTGTAAGAGGTGGTGCGTTTCCTGAAAACGGGTTAATCCGTTGTGGATGGAATGTGCACCGGCAATTCGTCCGTACGCATCGGCAAAACCTCCGACAATCCCCCCGGAGAGAATGTTTGTCTCGACAACGTTTAAGAACGCAGCTGATAAGCGCTTGTGCTCTAAATCATCCAGAGCCTGGGCCCCGTCCTGCAGCAGGACGTCCTTACACAATTTGGCTCCCTCAAGCCCTACTTTGACGGGAACCCGGATCGAGGACAAGTGGTCCGTTAAAGCCCTCGCTTCATACCATTTGGCCAGCGTATCACCGATGCCGGCTCGCAAATAATTCACCGGGGAGTTGAGCAGAATGCGCGGCTCGATCAAAACCATTAACGTTGCGCGAGGGAAAATGGTGTACTTGACAAACGCTCCCTGCTGATCATAAATGACGCTCAAAGGGGTCCAGGCTGCACAAGTGGCTGCAAGTGTGGGGATTAAGACAACATCCTTCTGAATGAGGTTCCCGACCGCTTTAGCCAAATCAAGTACTTTGCCTCCGCCGATGCCGAGGACAAAATCGGCCTCAGCTTCAGTGGCTTTTTCGGCAGCGGCCCTTATTTCTGCTTCGGAACATTCTCCTTGATATCGGTAAAATGTTAATGCTGGATGCTTAATGTCCGGAAAAAAGGGCTGGGTGACTGCCCATGATTTTTCACCATGGATGACGATCCCTTTTTCAAAAGAGTAGCGCAGCAACAAATCTTCCAACCGCTCCAATATGCCTTCCTGACATTCATAATAATTGGGGGCTCCTTGAACATGAATGTGTTCCACGGATTCGACATTCCTTTCATATAGGTATGGTTGATTTCAGCATGAATATGATAGATTTCAACATGAGTATGATGGATTTCAAGGCGACTTAGGCCCGCTTTCAAAAGAGGACGAAAGTGAGCATCTCTCTAACACACAAAAACCCCTCTGACATTCAGAGAGGCAAAAAATAAACGTATTATTCTTTGACTCTCTTATCTTTCAAAGCAAATCCGCTTTGCTGGAATTAGCACCTATTCCTAACGAAAGTTAAGAACGGTTGCCGGGTTTCATCGGGCCAGTCCCTCCGCCGCTCTGGATAAGAGTTGCATCGATTCATGAAAATAATTATAAAAAGTATAATATAGGCGCCCATATACGTCAAATGAAAATTGATTCAATTTTATCATCTTCATCCTGTTTAAAGCCAACAGAAAACGGTGTTGACAATTGCAACGTGAA
>CALBTX010000096.1 GCA_937967685.1 uncultured Bacillaceae bacterium
TGAATCAATTACACTCACGTAACGCATGGATAAGATGATCATGTCACCTTTCCATTCTAACCTTAGCCGAGAGGAATATACAAACAGATGTTCCTTATCCCAAACAAAAAAGCCTGCCTTCCATTGACCAACAAACTGTTCATGATGGTTGGTCCGGAAGCAGACTTTTCACATCCATAAGACAAGCTCATACATCGATTTACGGTTTCGTGTTGCCCGGAGGCGCTTGTTCTTCCGAACGTATTTCTGAAATTTCACTTAAAGCTTGTTCAGCTTCATCATCAAATTGATCTCGAACGGCCAAATCTCCTAAAGCGACGATGCCCACTAATTTCGTGCCTTCAACAACAGGCAAACGTCGAATTTGATGTTGAGCCATTAATTGAGCGGCTTCATCAATGCTCATGTCCGGTGTGCCACAAACCAGTTCTTCGCTCATAATTTCTGAAATTGGCGTTGAATCTGGTTTGCGTTGAGCCACTCCGCGGATGACAATATCGCGGTCGGTAATCATCCCGATCAATTGATCATTGGAAACGACCGGGATCGCTCCGACATTGCCAGAGGCCATCTGTCTGGCAGCCTCTTGCATGCTGTCTTCAGGCTGACAAGTGCTGACATTGGCGTTCATAATATCTTGCAGTCTTTGTGCCATTTATGCATACCTCCCTTTTCTAAACTTACCATACCCAAATGAAGATCAATCATACACAAAAATGGCTGAAAAAACATCCCGAATAAGAAAAAAATAAAACATCCCCAGCCAAAATGACAATTGCAATTCGACCTGTATTCATAATATGATTATAATGGTTGTATGCGATGTTTGCCGTTCTGACCCGAAGTTTTGTTTCAAGCAAAAGGAGGATACACGAACTATGAAAATGGAAGGTACAGGTCTGGAAGGAAAAGAAATTGAACTGAATGAACTGGACCTTATTATGCAGGAATTGGGATTTGTCCGTTGGGCATGGGATTATAAGCGAGCCACTTATGATTACAAGTATCGAGACCGACACTCAGGCGAAACCTTTTTTTTACGGGTTCCTTCACAAGCGATCGAAGGCGTCATTGAAGATCATGGCAACGCCCTCTTAAGGCTTGGTCAGCCATATATGGCCAGACATTTGTATCCGCACGGATTTGATTACGAATATGACTTTCCCAAACATATTCTCGATCACGCCAAAAGCAAACTGGAATCTTTGAATCAGCAGCTTCAACCGGCGACGTAAACAAACGGCCTTCTCCACCGATGGGGAAGGCCGCTAAACTTCTTA
>CALBTX010000097.1 GCA_937967685.1 uncultured Bacillaceae bacterium
ATCAGCTCAGCGATCAAAAAATGCACGCTCACGTTTTCCCCCTGCTGCGCAATTAAGCGATGATCATAAATGCCCAAGTATTATGTTTATTGACTGATCCCTCCATCTTCTGCATTTTCCCTCACATGCTTGGAGGTATCTAATCTTTTTTTTCGATATAATTGGGATATACAGACAATCACTAACAGACCTATTCCGATCAGGTCGGTCTCTAGACCTCCTTTGATCATGAATAATGCGCTCGCTAGCAACGATGTCCTCTCCACAAGATTTGTTTTTAGCAACAAATATCCAATAACGGCGGTACCGAGAGCCATCACACCAATAAATGCAGTGATGAAATTAATAGCAATGATTGAATACTGATCGTGCTGTAAAAGCAATGACGGGGAATAAACGAACATGAAAGGAATGATGAACCCCGTAATCCCTAGTCCTACAGCAGTCCAACCCACTCTAGAAGGATTGGATCCGGAGATGCCCGCACCGGCATATGCTGCCAAAGCAACCGGTGGGGTGATGGCAGATAGACAAGCAAAATAGAGAACAAACATATGCGCCGTAAGCGGTTCAACGCCCAACTCTGTCAAGGCTGGGGCAGCAACAGTAGCAGCCACGATATAACATGCCGCTGTCGGCAAACCCATCCCTAAAATTATGCACGTAATCATCGTGAAGAAAAGTGTGAGGACCAAAATTTCATTGGAAAGAATTAAAATCAAATTAGCTAATTGCAATCCGATACCAGTTAATGAGACCACCCCAATAATAAAACCGACTACAGCCGTAGCCATGGCTATGGGGATTGCTGCCTTGGCCCCATTTTCTAATGAATTAAACAACGTTTTAAGATCCATCCTTGTGCCCTTACGTACAAAACTGATCACGTATGTTCCGATGATTGAAAAAAAGGCCGCATATACCGGTGTAAAACCCTCAATGAGCATCCAGAGTAACAAGAGAATGGGCAGCAGCAAATGTCCTCTTTCTTTGAATATTTTTTTGAATGAGGGTAATTCATCACTCGGAAGACCTCTTAAGCCACTTTTCACCGCCTCAAAATGGACCATCACCCACAAGGCAACATAATAAAGAACGGCTGGGATAATCGCCGCGATGACGACTTGAATATAGGGAATACCAAGAAACTCGGCCATGATAAATGCCGCTGTTCCCATTATCGGTGGCATAAATTGCCCACCTGTGGAAGCTGCGGCTTCAACACCTGCAGCGAATCTTTTTCGATAACCGACACTGGCCATCAGTGGAATCGTAAAAACACCGGTTGTCGCCACATTGGCCACCGCACTGCCATTAATCATCCCCAATGCCCCACTCGTTAAAATGGAAACTTTTGCCGGACCACCCGCTCGGTGTCCGGCGATGGACATAGCAGCATTAGTAAAAAATTGGGACATACCCGTCCCGTTTAAAAAAGCACCAAACAAAATAAACAAAAAGACATAAGTCGCTGAAACACCAAGGGCAATGCCAAAAATGCCTTCACTGCCCAAATACATATGTTCAATGAGTCTTGTCAGTGAATAACCTCTATGATCCATGAAACTGGGCAAGTGAGGTCCGAGGTAAGCATATGCCAGGAAAATCAAAGCTAATATAGGCAGCTCCTTACCGATCGATCTGCGGGCTGCTTCCAGAACAAGTACCATCGTTATGACACCCATGACCAAGTCAATCGTCGTCGAACTCATTCCTCTCATGGCGATGGCATCATACATAAAAACAATATATCCCGCGGAAATACCGCCCATACAGGCTAGTATATAATCGAAAGCAGTCGGTTTGCTAGCGTGCGATGTTTTTCGTGCAGGATAGAGCAAAAAGATAAGAACAAGTGCAAAAGCGAGATGAAGTGCTCTTTGTTTCATTGAGACCATCGGTATGATCCCGGCTGCAAGCATATGAAACACGGACATGGAAACAGCAATCCAGGCCACAATCACTCCTATATTCCCCTTAAGATGACGATACCTGGATTGAACATCAAATTGCCTAGTTAATTCATTGATATCTATTTTTTGCTTTGCATTCGATTCTTGCTTTTGCACAGGTACATCACTATCTCGCTCATGATATTCCCGGTGATGACCTTTCAAGGGGGTAACCTCCTTTTCAGGACAGAAATCTCTTTCTGAATGGTAGAACCAGCCCTGCAAGACAACGCATATTGTATTGCAGGGTCAACCCCATGCAGGATTCGGTCTGGCCTATCAACTATTGATTCACTTCGATGCCATTTTCCTCATAAAACTTTAAAGCGCCTGGATGTAAAGGAATGGTTTGCCCGTTTAAAGCATCCTCAAGTTTAATATTTTCGGTGACCTGATGCGTCTCAATCATAAAGTCGAGGTTATCGTACAAGATGCTAAGTGTTTCATAGACAAAATCTTCTGAAACATCAGCCCTGGCATGCAGCCAATTCGCCACCGCAAATGTTTGCACCGGTTCTGTTTGGTTAGGGTAAGTATCCGCCGGTATCGTAAATTCGTAATACGCCGGATTGACCTCGCTTTGGAGTATTTCAACTATCTCCGGTTCAATCGGAAGAATTTCAAAATCCCCGGTGCTCATAATATCCAGCATGCTAGCTGATCCTAACGATGCGATCATATTAGCGGCATCAGCCTGTCTGTTCCTCAACAAATCGACCGATTGGGTTTCACTCGTGTACTCTGCCGTAATGCCATCAGGATAATCGATTCCCGCTGCAGTTATTAAGTCTTTGCTGTTCAGTTCAGTCGCACTGCCTGAAGCTCCAACCGCCACTGTTTTTCCTTCCAAATCTGCGACTGACTCCACACCGGCGTCTTTTCTAACAACCATCTGCATGACATTGGGATATAAGTAAGTGACCTGACTGATGTTTTCAAATGGATTCCCTTCAAACTGCCCTTTGCCATGATAGGCTTCATCGGCCACCCCCGCTTGAGCAATCCCCAATTCTCCATCTCCATTATTCAATAGTTCCAGGATGACCGGAGAACCTGGCGTTGATTCGGCGGAGGCACTAATACCGGGTATATTCTCATTTAGCAGCTGGGCAAAAGCGTTGGCCAATAGAAAAAATGTTCCCCCGCTTGTAGCCCCGGCAATCGTTGCATATTCTGGCATATCACCGGCTGTTTCATTTTCCGAACTGTTTTCTTCATAAGTGCTCTGATCTCCATCTTGACTTTCAGACGTTTGCCCTTCATTTTCTTTACCATCCATTTGTGAACCGTTTTCAGATGCGGTATTTTCAGCTGAACAAGCCGCCAAAACCGTTGAAAACGATAAAACAACAACTAGTAAGAGAATCGATACTTTTTTCATGCCACTCACCTCTTCCAAAAATTTGTAAAAAGAGGACCAAAGACGGTGGTATTTTTTACTACATATATGATATATCAACATAAACATCATAAACACTTCATAATCTTCTATATTCTCTACTTAATTATGCACTCATTAAAGAAAGGCATATATTAGCTATGAGTGCATTTAAGTGTATCGATGAACAATATAAGCTACTTAATAAATGTGGCCTCTTT
>CALBTX010000098.1 GCA_937967685.1 uncultured Bacillaceae bacterium
ATCTTTTGTAAAGCATCTTTTGTGTAAAGCATCTTTTGGGAAAGTGTCTTCGTTGACTCACGGAAAAAAGAGCCGGATAAATAGAAACGTGGATTTGCTTGCGATTGATTGCCTGCAAGGCATTGTTTGGTCTATCATAAGGAAAAGGAAGAGCAACTGAACGATCAACAACTTTTACGATCAATCAACTTCAATGTGTGAACAGACCGGCCCATGCTAAAACATTTGAAATGGGGGATACGATGAAACGAGTGTCGTTAGCTTACGGAAAAGGATGGCTGGACGTGGAAGTGCCGGATGAGGCCGATGTGCTTGAACCAAAGCATATTCAGGGCTTGTCCAACGAAAAAGAAAAAGCATTTGAAGCGATGCGCCGACCGATCGGCACACCGCCGTTGAAAGAAATGGTCCAATCGACGGACAAGGTGGCCATTGTCATCAGCGATATGACCCGACCGACTCCAAACGACAAGCTTGTACCGTGGATATTGGAAGAATTAGAGCATGTGCCCCGAGAGAACTTTGTCATCATTAACGGGACGGGGAGTCATCGTGACAATACCCGCGAGGAACTGATTCAAATGTTGGGTGAGGAAGTGGTTCGCAGCGTCAGAGTGATCAATAACAACGCTTTTGACAAACAAACCCAGACATACTTGGGCAAAAGTTCGTACGGAGCGGAAGTTTATTTGAATAAAGAGTATTGTGAAAGTGATTTCAAGATTGTCACCGGGTTCATTGAACCGCATTTTTTTGCGGGTTTCAGCGGCGGACCGAAAGGCATCATGCCGGGTATTGCCGGCATTGAGACCATTTTGCACTTTCACAATGCACAGATGATCGGACATCCACAAAGCACATGGGGGTTGATAGAAGGCAATCCTGTTCAAGGGGAGGCGACCGAGATCGCGCTCATGTGTAAACCGGATTTTATGCTCAATGTCACTTTAAACGGAGATAAAGAAATCACGAATTATTTTGCCGGAGATGTGATTGAAGCTCACCGGCGCGGTTGTGAGTATATCCGCACACATGTCATGGTCGCTTGTGATGATGCCTATGACATTGTCCTCACCTCAAACAGCGGCTACCCTCTGGATCAAAATTTGTACCAGGCGGTCAAGGGCATGAGCGCCGCTCATAAGATTGTCAAAAAAGGCGGGGCCATTATTTGTGCTTCGGAGTGCAGCGATGGTTTGCCCAATCATGGAAATTATGCCAAAATCCTGCAAATGCGCAACACGCCCGAGGACATCTTAAACATGATCGAAGATCCCGCGTTTTCCATGTTTGATCAATGGCAGGTGCAGAAACAAGCGCTCATCCAGTTGTGGGCTGACGTTTATGTATATTCCAGTTTAAGTGATGAAGAACTTGAAAAGGCGATGTTCAAACCAACCAAAAATATTGAGCAAACGTTAAGGCATTTATTGCAAACGTACGGTCAGAATGCGCGGATAGCGGTGATGCCCCTCGGTCCGTTGACCATTCCTTACGTGCGGGACAGTGCGGCAGCCCATTAAACTTTAATCGCATTGTCAGGCCCATTGCATTTGTTTATTGTTGCCTATTCCATTTGTTTATTGTTATCGTCAGGATCTGTCCTTCAGTCAGTGGTATTTTTTGGTGGTTGGAAAGCCGTTGAGGAAAAGCAAACAGGACCTGAAGGCCTGTTTGATCAGGTATATAGGGCACTTCTCGTGCCCATGTCCTTTTTATTTTTAAAGCACTTTAACGATTTTATGCATATACGCTTTAAATTGTTAAATTTTTTCCTTGAAATCCATTCTGAATCATGATAAATTGACATATAATATTTACACATTTGCGAGTGAAAGCAGAATTGATATGAAGAGGAGATGGAAAGGAATGAGCAACGAGCAGCTGGAACAGTTGAGGAAGAGATTAGACGAGATTAATGATCAGATTTTGGAGTTATTAAGTGAAAGGGGAAGCATCGCTCAAGAAATTGGCAAGGTCAAAGCAAAATCGGGCATTCATCGTTTCGATCCTGTCAGAGAGCGAAAGATGTTGGATGAAATTGCCCAAAAAAACAAGGGACCTTTTGACACTTCGACTGTTCAACATATTTTCAAAGAGATTTTCAAGGCTTCTTTGGAATTGCAACACGACGATAACCACAGGGAATTGTTGGTCAGCCGCAAAAACCAGGCCAATGATACGGTTGTCGATGTTAAAGGGACGAAAATCGGCGGAGATGAACAAGTGTTGATAGCCGGGCCTTGTTCGGTGGAAAGTTACGAACAAGTGAAGGCGGTGGCGGATAATCATCAACGTCAAGGATTAAAACTGTTGCGGGGCGGCGCTTTCAAACCGAGAACGTCTCCTTACGATTTTCAAGGATTGGGGATTGAAGGTCTCAAAATTTTGCAGCAAATCGCCAAGGAAAATGATTTGGCCGTCATCAGCGAAATCGTTTCTCCGAATGACATCGAGCTGGCGACGGAATATGTGGACGTGATCCAAATCGGGGCACGCAACATGCAAAATTTTGAACTGTTAAAAGCGGCCGGTTCGGTGGACCATCCCGTGTTGCTGAAGCGGGGAATGTCGGCCACCATTCAGGAATTTATGTTTGCGGCCGAATATATCGTGTCCAGAGGAAACCGCAAGGTCATTTTGTGTGAACGCGGAATTCGGACGTATGAAAAAGCAACTCGCAATACGCTGGATATTTCCGCCGTTCCCATCTTAAAGCAGGAAACACATTTGCCCGTCTTGGTGGATGTCACTCATTCCACAGGGCGGCGTGATCTGTTGCTGCCAACAGCCAAAGCGGCCTTGGCGGTCGGTGCTGACGGCGTGATGGTTGAAGTTCATCCTGATCCCGCTGTCGCTTTGTCTGATGCCAATCAACAGATGGATATTGCCCAATTTAACGCCTTTCTGGATCAATTGCGCGAATCGGGACTGATAAAAACGAAAGTAGAAGTATAGCTGTGATCTAGCATCGTTTGGAGTTGGATCGGACGTTCACAAGCTACAGGTGGCCGTCCAACTGATATAAAACCCATGTTAGAATCACCGAGATATGAAGCATTAATTAATGCTGAAGCAGATGTCACCTAGCCATTATCAATCGGCTTGATCAGTCGGCGACTTGTTTCGCCGGCTTTTTTCTTGTTGCACCGTTTATTCGTCATTATTCATGAGGTCAGATTGGATGAAAATATTAAAATCAGATGGGGCAAACTGTTGGAGAACGGGTATGGTCAAACAGCGGGACAAGCAATAAAAGGGGCTCTCTCCTAGAATTGCACCCAAAATTCATTTATCGTATGATAGACTCAAGATGATGAAAAAACATGAAAACCAAAATTTGGATATAGGAGGTTCAGCGATTGAATGTCACGATATATGATGTAGCCAGAGAAGCGGGGGTTTCCATGGCAACGGTTTCCCGTGTCGTTAATGGAAATCCGAATGTGAAACCGGCTACACGTAAAAAAGTGTTGGAAACGATCAAACGGTTAGGATATCGGCCCAATGCGGTGGCCAGAGGGTTGGCCAGTAAACGGACGACGACAGTCGGGGTGATTATACCCGATATTTCAAGTCTTTTTTATGCCGAGCTGGCCAGAGGGATTGAAGATATTGCCACCATGTATAAATATAATATTATTTTAAGCAACTCGGATCAAAAACAGGAGAAAGAGATTGATTTAATCGACGCCATGCTTGAAAAGCAGGTCGATGGGTTATTGTTTATGAGCAACCATATCACTGAAGAACATATGCACGCTTTTCAAACATCTCCTGTGCCCGTTATTTTGTCCTCGACGAGTGATCCGAACAATGAATTGCCTTCAGTCAATATTAACAACAAACAGGCGGCTTATGATGCGACGCGTCTTTTGACCGATAAAGGGCACCAAAGAATTGCTTTCATTTCCGGTCCAAAAGAAGATCCGCTCGCCGGACAAGACCGCTTAAATGGGTATAAAGAAGCACTGCAAGATGCGGGACTTGCCTGGGATGAGCAACTCGTCGAATACGGTGATTACCGTTATGATTCCGGACTGGAAGCCGCTCAGACGCTCATCGGGCGAAGTGATCGACCGACGGCGATTCTGGCCATGAATGACGAAATGGCTATCGGGGCCATCCATGCTTGTCAGGATGAAGGCTTGGCCATCCCTGACGACGTTGAAATTATCGGCTTTGACAACACGCGTTTGGCATCGATGGTCAGACCGAGATTAACGAGCGTGGTACAGCCCATGTATGATATCGGGGCGGTTTCCATGCGTCTGTTGACTAAATATATGAACAATGAAAAAGTTGAAGATCATAAAGTGGTTTTGCCTCATCGTATTGAAGAAAGAGAATCGACCATCAAGTCATAGCATAGGTCATGGTCATAACATAAGAATCAGTCATGGCGTAGGATAGTCATGGCGTAGGATA
>CALBTX010000099.1 GCA_937967685.1 uncultured Bacillaceae bacterium
GAACATTCAGCGTTTGCGGCAAATCTTCATTGTGGATGGAAAAAGAGATATTGGTTTTCTCTTGGCCTTTCAAACTCTGATTAATAATGATGTCCACATTGATCTTCGCCTCAGCCAGCGTCGTAAACAGGCGGGACAGCGTGCCGATTTCGTTGACCATCCCTTTCACCGTGACTTTTGTAATTCCTGCATCGTGGGCCACCCCACGGACAACTTTTCCTTCTTCCATGTCTGTTTCCTCCTTCACCCATGTTCCTTCGACATCTTCAAAACTGGAACGAACCATCAGAGGGAGACCATAGTTTTTGGCACATTCCACAGAGCGCGGATGCAGGACCCCGGCACCCAAATTGGCAAGCTCCAGCATTTCGTCAAAGCTGATTTGTTCCAATTGACGGGCTTCGGGAACAATTCTCGGATCCGCCGTATAAACGCCTGTCACATCGGTGAAAATATCGCAGCGTTCCGCTTCTAAGGCGGCGGCCAAAGTGACAGCCGTCGTATCCGATCCCCCGCGCCCCAGCGTCGTGATCTGTTTATCGGGACTGATGCCTTGGAATCCGGCAACAATGACCACTTTTCCCTGGCGAAGATGTCCCAGAACACGTTCAGTATCAATGTTTAAAATTTTTGCTTTGCCGTGCACCTCATCCGTCTCAATCCCGGCTTGCCAACCGGTGAGAGAAACGGCTTCCAAGCCCAGCTCGTGCAAAGCCATCGTCAGCAAGGCAATGCTCACTTGTTCTCCCGTTGAAAGCAGCATATCCATTTCCCTGGCGCTCGGCCGCTCACTGATCTGTCCGGCCATTTCAACGAGTTGATCTGTCGATTTGCCCATCGCTGACACGGTGACCACCAGTTGGTGGCCATCATTCATTTCCTTTTGAATCAGTTTGGCCACGTGCTGAATCCTCTCCACTGATCCAACAGACGTGCCGCCAAACTTCTGGACAATTAATCCCATAAGCTCTCTCAATCCTTTCCATTTTGGTGCAAATGTTCAACTATCGTCTCGGCCAACTTCTCTCCCAAACCGATCTTTTTAAATTCATCAGCGCTTGCTTCTTTTATTTTTTTCACTGAACCGAAATGCTTTAAAAGCAATCTTTTTCGTTTCGGCCCCACGCCCGGGATGTCATCCAAAACCGAATAAGTCATTGCTTTTGTCCTTGTCCGCCTGTGAAACGACACGGCAAAGCGATGCACTTCCTCCTGAATGCGCTGCAACAAGTAAAATTCGTAACTGTCTCTCGGCAGATGAACAGGTTGCGGCGGTGATCCCGCCAAAAGCTCTGAACTGCGATGCTTTTCATCTTTCACCAGCCCGCAAACAGGGATGTATAAACCCAATTCATTTTCGAGCACATCCTGAGCCGCGCTCATTTGACCTTTTCCCCCGTCAATCATGATCAAATCGGGAAGCGGCAGCCGTTCCTTTAAGAGGCGCGTATATCTGCGGCGAATCACTTCTCGCATCGATTCATAATCGTCCGGCCCTTGCACCGTTTTAATTTTATATTTGCGGTACTCGCTTTTCGCCGGTTGGCCGTCAATGAACACGACCATCGCTGATACGGGGTCGGTGCCCTGGATGTTGGAATTGTCGAAAGCTTCGATGCGCCGGGCGGGACCGATGCCTAGTTTTTGACCCAAGCGTTCCGCAGCACGGATGGTTCGCTCTTCATTTTTTTCAAGCAGCTCAAACTTTTCCTGCAAAGAATTTTGAGCATTCGTTGTGGCCATATCCAGCAGTTCTTTTTTTATGCCCCGTTTCGGGGTGTGGACATGCACGTCCAGCCAGGAGGACAGCAATTCAACATCAACGATATCGGGCAACAAAATTTCTTTCGGTAAAACATGTTCCTTGTCCATATAAAATTGGCCGATAAAAGATAATAACGTTTCTTCCAAGTCATCCCCGTAAAAAGGAAAAATGGACACGTCCCGTTCAATCAGTTTTCCTTGACGGACAAAAAAGACTTGTACACAAATCCAGCCTTTATCATAGGCGTAGCCGAACACATCCCGGTCCACCCGGTCATTTAACGTAATGCTCTGTTTTTGCATCACTTGTTCAATTTGCTCGATCAAATCCCTTAACTCTTTGGCCCGCTCAAAATTGAGTTCCTCTGAAGCCTGCAGCATTTTTTGCCGCAGATCTTGAATGACATGACCGTGCCCACCGTTTAAAAAACGCACGATTTCTTTGGACATTTGTTCATACGTTTGCTCATCCACTTCAAATTCGCAGGGGGCCAAACATTGACCGAGGTGATAATACAGACAGACGCGGTCCGGAAGGGTTTTGCATTTTCGCAAAGGATACAGCCGGTCAAGCAGTTTTTTCGTTTCATTTGCCGCTGCCACATGCGGAAACGGGCCAAAATATTTCGCTTTGTCTTTTTTAACCTTGCGCGTCACTTCCAGGCGGGGATGTTTTTCCCTTGTCAATTTAATGTACGGATAAGTTTTGTCATCTTTTAATAAGACGTTGTAACGGGGCTTATGTTTTTTGATCAAATTACATTCCAGCAACAAGGCTTCTAAATTGCTGGGGGTAATGATATATTCAAAATCGTCGATCTCACTGACTAATTTTTGCGTTTTGGCATCATGACTTCCCGTGAAATATGAGCGGACGCGATTGCGCAAAATTTTTGCCTTGCCCACATATATAATTTGCCCGCTGGTGTCTTTCATCAGATATACACCGGGCTTTCGAGGAAGAAGGGCTGCTTTTTCTTTCAACGCCTTCATCGGCCATCTCATCCTCTTTTCAATCGTTCACCGTCTGGATCCAACGACACATCGCCAGTCATATACATGATATACTAACATAATTCCGCCGGATGTAAAAATGTTATTTTTTCAAAAAAAGATCCGGAAAATGGCGCTGGGCCGCAAAAAGAAAGTCCCCGAACCCTCATCCGTCTGTACGAGATGAAAGCCCGGGGACCAGTCGCGATCAAACAATCGTTCTATCATCTGGGATGAATCGGCTGATGCTGATTCAAACCGACTGCTTTATGGTTGAATGGTTGAGTGGTTGAATGGTTTAAAGGTGTTCGTTTAATTTACTGACCAACGTTTCTTTCGGCTGCAAGCCGACCAATTTATCGGCCACTTCTCCGTCTTTAAAAACCATCAGCGTAGGAATGCTCATAATCCCATGTTCGGAAGCGGTTTGCGGATTTTCATCCACATTCACTTTGACAATTTTCACCTTGCCGTCCATTTCTTGGTCCACTTCTTCCAAGATCGGCGCGATCGCTTTGCAGGGACCACACCAGGGCGCCCAAAAGTCAACAAGCACCGTGCCGTCTGACACATCCTCTTTAAAATTTTGATCTGTCGTATTTACTATGGCCATGCTGATATCCTCCTTTTTTCAACAAACAGGATGATGATTATAGTGTGATTATAGCATGACATTTTATTCAGGACCAAAGAAGATGCCCGTTAAGCG
>CALBTX010000100.1 GCA_937967685.1 uncultured Bacillaceae bacterium
ATGTTCCGACGGACGATTTGGCTGAAGAGCAGATCCGGCTGGCGTATGCCCGTGATGACTCAGACGGCGGCTACAAGGTCAAAGGTTTGATCGGCTTATATTGGACCGCTCCCTATCTGCATGACGGCGGTGTCGCCGTCGGCAGCGACGAACAAAATGAGTTGGGGGTTCCGGGCACTTTATTGAAAGGAATTGAAGTCGATCCACAAAACAGTTTAAAGGCTTTGGTTGACCGACACTTAAGGGAAAAAGTCGTTAGCGCCAACCGAAAGTCAAAAGAGTTAGGCGATGTCAATATTGAAGGGATTGGTCATGCATATTGGGTAGATCAGGAAGCGGGCTTCACGGAAGAAGAACAAACCGCTTTGGTGCACTATTTGCTCAGCTTAAACACGCCGTTCCCTCCAGAATTTTAGACGCCTCTAAGATGCCTGAATGGTTCAGCCGAAATGTAAAAACAGACCCAAAAGCCCATGAATTTTAGGTCGACATTCATGGGCTTCATATGTTTTGATGACCCCTTACCACTTGCGATGACATTGGGTGGTGACCATTTGCTATGACATGGGGACCTGAGGAATGATTTTGCCTTCAATGCGTTCAAAAATATCCTCCAGATCTGTTCCAGTAATGGTTAACCCGTGATTTTTCAAGCCGATCACGGCTCGGGCCGGGTTATCCGCTTTTCTGACGAGATCGGCAACCGTTTCCGCTAATTGGATCGTGCCACACGGATAGTTGACCTGTGTTTCAGGGATGCCATCCATCCAGGCGTGTACATGGACAATCGCGCCGACTTCGGGATGCTCTTCATAAATCATCCAGTGTTCAATGGCATCAACGGAAGCTCTCCTCGGAGTCACTGACGGAGGAACGCTAATATCCATCGCATTCATTTCCGGATTATAATTTTTGATCAGCAAAATATCCTGGCCAATCACCTTTAACTGTGCTTTATTGACGCCGCTGGCACTCATCCAAAAACTATGTGCATCTTTGCGGCTGCTTAAGTTGCCGTAACTTAATCCGCCGATGCCGTACAATTTTTTAATATGGCGCATGTCTCGTTCGGAAACGATTTCTTCCAGCGGAAAAGGCGCCGGAAGCAAGTTCATCTCATCTAATTTTTTCCCCGAAGCACTTAAGGATTGTGTCGTTTCGTCTCCATGCCATAAATGTTCGGGTAAATCAGGAATAAAGTTGTTATTAATGACGAGTTGTGAGCTGGCCAAAGGCTCTAATCTTTCAAAAACTTGCTGGAAAAATTTTTCTTCTTCCCCAGATTGGTAGGTAATATGATAACAGCCTTGTTCAAGGGTTAAAAAGTAAACGTTCGTCTTCTCTTTGCCGTGACGGATATATATAAAATGATTAGACAGCGTCCTCACCAAATAAGGATAGCCTTCCTTAATAATTTCCTCATTTGAATTTTCAGATTCAAAAATGCCTTCGGCTTCAAGGATAGAGATGACAAACGTCGCTTGCGCTTTTCTTCTGAATGGTCGCGCACGATCAGGCTTGATGAAATTGAAGACTACTCTGATATCCTCAACAGGTTCAGCACAAAATTCATACCCGTGGCTGACGAATTCCTTTTTTAGTCCATCTCTGAATCGAGCTAAAAATTCGCTTTCTGTTGGACCGACAATGGCAAAATTGCTCATAATGTTGTTCCTCCTTTTGTCGTAACAAGCTCATATCGTATTCATCTCCATAAGGGTTGAACAAAAGCCAGTCAGGGTTCAAAGACAACTTTCATCGTTTGCCCCCGTGCTTTACTGGAGGATATTTCGATTGCTTTCTGATAATCGTGCAATGGAAATGTGTGTGTGACCATTGGCGCAAGATCCACTTTTCCTTCCTGCATTAAATCGATGGCAATTTGTAATGTGCGCATCTGTTTCCCTTTATAATATTCCGTACTGTAAGCAAAACAGCCTTTGATTTCCAATTCGTTCAGCCAGACGGCGGTCCAATCGATTTTGTTCTGAATCCCAGCCAAGCCGACGAGGACCACTTTCCCGCCGCTTCGGCAGAAACGCAATGCGTCTTTTATGCTGCCCGCATTGCCGACACATTCGTAGACGAGGTCAGCCCCGCCCTGAACGACAGAGGGGCCAAAAACCGGCTTCAACAGTTTCGCCTGAAGCACGTCAGCCAATTGACGTTCAAACGTCTTTTCCTCTGCAAGGCGAATGATTTGATCTGCTCCGTACCGGGCGGCCAGTTCAGCCTGAAAGTCGTGTTTGGCGACAACCGTAATTTGACACTTGTCATTCAGGGCACGCAATGCTGCGATCGTACAGATGCCGATGACACCTGAACCAATAATTAAGACATGATCTCCGTCTCGGGGCGGATTGCGCAGGACACTATGTAAGGCACAGCTGAACGGTTCAACCATCACACCGTTTAGATCGTTCACATCATCGGGAAGTTTGATCAATTGGGATTGATGGGCAACAAGATGAGACCCCCAACCTCCTCCCGTATCCCGGCATGTTCCGATTAATAACCCGGGCGAAATGTTTCCGTCGGTCATTCGTTCGCAAAGGCTTTCGTCCCCCTTGGCACAGGCGGGGCAAAGACTGTCGAAGCCCCGGGTTTTGCAGGATAGAACGGGATCAATGACGACGCGATCTCCCGGTTTAAAAGTGTGGGCAGCTGACCCCGTTTCTTCTACAGTCCCGACAATTTCATGACCGAGGGTGAAAGGAAAAGAAGCGAAGGGCGAAGTGGCAGGGCTGTCACGCAAAAAAATCAAATTTAAGTCACTGCCGCAAATCCCTGCGTACTTCACTTTGATTTTCGCCCACTGTTCGTTCGGCAATGTAGGTTCAGGCACCGTTTGATAACGCAAACAAGACAATTTGGGATGCCAATGAAGGGAAGGAAACCATCGTCCCAAACTTTTGACCAAGGCATACCGTGACAAACGCAAATCAAATTGAACTGCTTTCACTCAGGCTCACTCCGTCAGATTGTCACGACTAAGAAATTGGACAATAAAACATTTCCATTAAAATACCATAACTTACCGTCCAGGTCAAAGAAAAAGGAATGATTTTCACAACTATTCAGATAAGTAAAGCCGAACGTGTCAGCTTTCAGTCACCGCTGAGTATATTTTCATATTCGTATTGGAATAAGGTGATTATGAACTTTTTCAAAAGGTTGAACCATGTTTTCAACATTGGCCTTCATCCTTCTTTTTTGTTTGGTAAGAAAAGCCCCCTGCTCAGGGGCTTTTCTTCAGTTAGACATGTGCCGGTTCGGGTTCGGGTGCTGTGACATGAAGGGGCGGAGGAATCAGCCACCCTTTTTCTTTGGTCATTCTAAGCAAACGAGCGGCAAATTGCGCTTTCGTTGTATGGTATTGACCAAACATGAGGGCAATGTCTTCTCTCGTACATTGCCCGATGATCGTACTGCAGGCGACTAACCCTGTGGAAAGATCCCTGCCCACAGCAGCGGCAATTTCCGGGTCATTGAATTTGGCACCTGTGGGAATGCTTTCCAAATCGGCGAGCGGTCTTTCAGGGGGGGCTGGGGGAAGGCCCACACCGTTGACCTTTAACAAAGATTCAATTTCTTCGGATTCCCTTTTCGCTTCTTGGACCTGGTCTTCAAGAAATTTTTTCAGATCCGCATCTCCGGCATGATTGATGAAGGTTTGATAACCCGCAATCATTCCTTTGGCGGCAGTGAGGTAACTCCAGACGCCAAATACCTCTCCGTAATGCAT
>CALBTX010000101.1 GCA_937967685.1 uncultured Bacillaceae bacterium
TAATAGCCCAAAGTGACATCTTTCACCGTCGAGCCGGTGGGGATTATTTGATTTTCCACTGACGTGCGCACGGCCGTGTAAGCTGAAAGAACGGACTGTTTTGTGCCCTGGCTCAGCACCTCGAAAAACACCTGTTGATAACGTTTAATGGCTTGCGCCTCATTTTGGCTGAATCTTAACGGGGCGACAAAAACAGGGTAATCCTCGTAAACTTGCAAGTAAATGATTTCTTGATTCGTCACCCGGTCAAATCTGTATTCATCATGATAGAGGATATTGTCAGCCATAAATTCAGCTTCAAAATGTTCGGGATCAAACGGTTCCGGCCGCTGATAAGCTTCGCTTAATTCCGAAACCAGTCTGTCTTTCTCAAAACGGACATGCTGACCGGACATGGCGGCCAGATCAGCGAGATGTTCCTCATAGTTCGCATACTGGACGTGCAATTGAGCTAACTCGGGCTGGTCCACGCTGAGCTCTATTTCTATCGAAATATCCCTTAACTGAAGCATTTCATCCAAATCACTTTCATAGATTTGGGTAAATTCCAATTGATTGGACTGTTTCTCCCACAACTGATAGCCTAAAAATGAATTCAAGATCAAGAAGATGACGATGAAAATGCTTTTTGTGCGCGACCAGTTCATGCTTGACCGCCCCCAGTGTCCGGAATGTTTTGCAAAAATAAGCGCCGGCCATCGATCAATTCGATGATCCAATGGGGCTCGTAAAGCATGTAATGGTCACTCATCTGGCCTTTATAACCGATGAAAAGGCGTTCAATGTCATCGAACGGGATCTGTTCATTTTTCAAATATTGAACAAGCGCTGGACCCGAGGGTAACATCTTCTTGCTTCCGGCATTCATCTTTTGATCCTTTTCCACTAAAGGACGGTAATAGCCCACGACGCGCTCGCCTTGAACGTCCAAGCGCAGTACGTGTTGTTCCTGTTCGGCTGTCTCGGAATAGACCGGATAAGACACGCCGTCATCCGTTTGAAATTGGCGATACTCAATGTGCACATGTTGATCTAACACATTTTTTTCAATCCGGTCTAAGGCATAATTCGCATCCCAGCCCTTATGTTGATTAACAAACTGGATGCTGTTGTGTACATAGTCGTTTTGGGATGCAGGAAGCTGACCATGGTGATGAACCTGGGGATGAAAAAAATGGATGGTCATTTGCCGCTGATGATATTGTAAGCCACGTGTCCCATCCGTGTAAAAGGTCCCTTTTTCCTGGTCTTCAATCGGACTGACCAATGTCGGATCAAGAAACAAATACGAAATCATGACGTTGATGGGGATGCTCCGAACGAAATAGCGATATTCGGTCAAAGCGGTTTCTTCTTCTGGCAAATAGTGCACGGTATAGATGCTTTCCTCTTTTGGCTCATCAAAAACGAAGGCCCGGTGCTCGGGCTGGGTGCTGCCCCGAATTAAGAAACGCTCAAATTGTTCCGCATCCAGGTCGGTTTGGGATCGAAACATCTGCTGCTCTTCCTCGGAAATGAACACGGCGCTGATCATTTGTCCATCCTCTGCGCGGTGCAGCCAAATGCGGTTTATGGGCGGTAGGCTGAGGAAACCGGTTTGTACTTCATACAGCTCTTCCAACACTTCCAGCGGCAATCCTGCCGCAAACTGGAATTCAATGCCTGGAGAGCGCCGCATTTGCTCCTGAATGGACAAATAATCTCTGGCATCCACTTCCTCGAATTGCTCAAAAATCCATTCGCTCATCTCCGAAAAAAGATAGACGCGCGTGGTCATATCGTGGTTGGCCACAGTCGTTTTCTGTTCATCATAATGAAAAATGACTCTTTCGGGACGCACCAAATCAGTAAGCTCTTTTCGCTCGGCCAAACCTTCATGCGTCACAAATTGCGTCGGTAAAACATAATCGTATTCCGGCTGATACGTCCATAGCTTCCATGTCAAACCTGCGCTGGATAAAACCAATATGAGCAAGACGAATGTTTTGATCCGTTCAATCATCAGTCCGGCCCCCTTTGCAGGCATTCATCGGCAGTCGAATGCACACCTTGGTCCCTTGGCCGAGGTCACTCTCAATTTGGATGCTGCCCTGATGGGCCAAAATCATTTCCCTGGTAATGGACAAACCTAATCCCGTACCGCCCATTTCCCTCGATCTCGCTTTATCCACCCGGTAAAAACGCTTAAAAATATGTTTGAGTTCAGCTTTGGGAATACCCAGGCCCTCATCTTTGATCTCCACGACGATATCGTTCTTGTCTTGTCGGGCTGAAATAGAAATGATGCCTCGGGCATGTGAGTACTTCACCGCATTGGAAATAACATTGTCCAACACCTGGATGATTTGATCCCGGTCCAGCTCAATCAGAGGTAAATCTTCGGCCAGATGCAGCTGCAAAGACAGTGCTTTATCTTTTAAGGCGACGGCAAATCTTTCGGCAACACTTTCAACAAGCTGTTTCATATCCGTCGGCCGGCGGCGAACGGGCAGTTGTTTCATGTCCAGCTTGGACAATTGGAGCAGATCGTGCACGAGTCGAATCATGCGCTCCGTTTCATTTTGTATCACTCGCAAAAATTTTCTGGCCAGAGCCTCATCCTCCAGCGCACCGTCAGCTAAAGCATCCAAATAACTTCTCATGGTCGTCAAAGGTGTGCGCAACTCATGGGAGACATTGGCCACAAAATCTTTTCTTTCCCGTTCCAATTGTTCCCGCTGAGTCACATCTTGCAATACGGCAATCGTACCGTGAACGTCCTCCCCGCTATGAATGGGCGAAATA
This sequence comes from uncultured Bacillaceae bacterium, assembly GCA_937967685.1. Classification (GTDB taxonomy): domain Bacteria; phylum Bacillota; class Bacilli; order Caldalkalibacillales; family Caldalkalibacillaceae; genus CALBTX01. The sequence goes on from CALBTX010000101.1 coordinate 2,785, forward strand.
CTCACCTGCAGCACCGAAGGCTCGCCGTCCACTTCCCATTCCATCAGGAAGCGGTCCGCTTCGGCTGGAAGTGAATGGAGCTCCATGTCTTCCGGGAACGTCAGCACATCGGCAAGCTTTCGGCCCAATACATCTGTCTCAGCTTGTCCGAGCATGACCTCCGCCTTTTGATTGATGAGGATGATCCGACCGTCTTGATCCGTGGCCATCACCCCGTCGCTCATGTGAAACAAAATTGAAGCGAGCTTATTTCGTTCCTCTTCAATGTCAGATAACGCTTGATTCAATTTTTGGGACAGCTCGTTAATACCTAAGGCCAGGCGGCCGATTTCATCTTTTCCGTATACTTGCACCCGCCGGGAGAAATCACCTTCAGCCATCGCGGTCGTCTGCTCGGTCATCTCTTTAATCGGCGATGTAATCGTCCGGGCCAAAGCAATGCCAATCAACCCTGTCAAACCGAGGGCAATAAAAGTCCCCGTGGCTAAAATTAAGTTGATCTCCCTCATCGTCTCGTACAGTTCTTCCATCGAAGCGGCCAGATAGATCGCTCCGACCACTTCGCCATCCACCTCCAGAGGCAGAGCTAAAATTTTCATGCGATGCCCGTTCTGCGGATGAATGCGAATGGCATCGTCCCGCGTTCCGGCCAAGGCTCTTTTCACTTCAATTTGCGTGTTGCGCTGACCGATGATCGCCTGATTATCGCTTCCGGTACTGATCACGATCCCGTTGGCATCCAATATTTGCACTTCGGCATGAGGCACCGAGGCAAACATTTCATTGATCAACAGCGGCAGATCTTCATCCGGCAAAGACATACCTTGCTCTTGGTCGTCTGCTTCAAGGGATTCTTCCCAATTGTTTTGAATGCTGTAGGCGAGTAAACTGGCCTGCTGATCTAACATCGCCGTAAAGTCATTGACGTAATGCGTTTCCAGCTCCTTGTTGAAATAAGCCCCGATCACTTGCATGGCAATCAAGATCAAGAGCATATAAGTGACGATGAAACGCCAATGAATCCGTTCAAACAGTTTAAGTTTTTTCATGACGAATTCCCTTTGGCATCAACATCTTGCAATTGGTAACCAACGCCGCGTTTGGTGATGATATAAGTTGGCTGACTCGGATCTGATTCCACTTTTTCACGCAGTCGGCGCACGTTGACATCCACCGTGCGCACATCACCGTAATAATCGTATCCCCACACTTCTTGCAATAAGTGCTCTCTGGTCATCACCCTCCCCTTATGTTTGACAAGATAATGGAGCAATTCAAACTCCCTGTGGGTCAACTCCAGCACTTCATCCCCTTTGTAGACGGTATACGCATTCAGATCGATCGTCAGCTCCCCGACAGATAAGCTGTGTTCGGCGTTGACTGACCCTTGACTTTCCCGGCGGCGCAAATTGGCTTTGATCCGGGCCAGCAGCTCCCTTGTGCCAAACGGTTTGGTCACATAATCGTCTGCCCCCAGTTCCAGACCGAGCACCTTGTCAACTTCTTCATCTTTGGCCGATAACATGATGATGGGAACGTCTTGCTTTTTGCGCACTTCCCGGCACACTTCCAAACCGTCTTTTTTCGGCAGCATAATATCGAGCAAGATTAAGTCCAAATGTATCTGTTCCGCTTTGCGCAGCGCTTCTTCACCATCGAAAGCACAAACGACTTTATACCCTTCTTTTTCTAAATTAAATTGCAATATTTCGGCAATCGGTTTTTCATCATCGACCACTAAAATGGTATAACTCATGAGACAACCCCCTAACCCCGCAACCAACTCTATACTGCAATTTTAACGCATATCTTCCCAAAAGTCCTCCCCGCTAAAGTAAAAGAAGGCATCATTTCAGCCCCGCTTTATTGACGCCCTGTGTCATATTGAAGGAGCTCAGACACCGTCTTGAATGTATATCCTCTGGCTTTTAAGCTGCTGACAATGCCTTCGATCGATTTTAAAGATTCTTCCCGGCTTTCATACATCACATGTAAAAGAATGATAGACCCCGGTTGACAATCCCTCCGAAAAACTCATAAAAACAGAGTCTACCAAGGTAGACTCCGTCTGAAGAAATTCAGTAGGCCTGCATCAATGCTAGACCTTCGCTCGATTTAGCATAAACACGCTTTCTACGGCTCATTCGATGGGGAAATATTGATCTGCCTGCGATCCATCAAGCATAAACCCCTCGAACAAGGTTTGTTTGATCCCGGTCCGGACCGACCGAAAAGATCGTCAGCGGAATCCCGGTCAGCTGGCTAACGCGCTCGACATAATGGCGGGCATTTTCCGGCAAGTCATCCAATGAACGCACTTGGGAGATATCTTCCGTCCAGCCGGGCAATTCTTCATAAATCGGTTGGCATTCAGCTAATTGACTTAAGTTGGCTGGAAACTCCTCCAAGACTTTACCTTGATATTCATAAGCGGTGCAAATTTTCAATGTTTCAATGCCGGTGAGCACGTCTATGGAATTTAAAGATAAGTCAGTAATGCCGCTAACCCGGCGGGCATGGCGGACAACGACACTGTCAAACCAGCCCACGCGGCGCGGCCGGCCCGTCGTTGTGCCGTATTCATGGCCGACCTCCCTGATTTGCTGACCAGTTTGATCATGCAATTCGGTGGGAAAAGGACCGTCTCCGACACGGGTTGTATACGCCTTGGCCACACCGACGACATGGTTGATTTTCGTCGGGCCGACACCCGCTCCGATACATACGCCTCCGGCAATCGGATTGGAAGAAGTGACAAAAGGATAGGTGCCTTGGTCGATGTCCAGCATGACCCCTTGAGCGCCTTCGAAAAGGACTCTTTTTCCGCCGTCCAAGGCATCATTCAAAACGACGGACGTATCCTGCACGTAAGGACGAATGTCTTCGGCCAGCGCCATATACTCCTGATAAATGTCCTCCGCCCTAAAGCCTTCCACTTCATACACTTTTTCCAGGATTCTGTTTTTTTCCGCCAAATTGCTTTCCAGCTTTTGCTTAAACTGTGCCGGATCCAACAAATCGGCGATACGTATCCCGATTCGAGCCGCTTTATCCATATAAGCCGGCCCGATTCCCTTGCGGGTCGTCCCGATTTTATTGGCCCCTTTGCTTTCTTCTTCCAAGGCATCCAGTTTTAAATGATAGGGTAAGATGACATGGGCGCGGTTGGAAATACATAGTTTCTCAGTAGAAATCCCATGCCCGTGGAGATAGTGCAGCTCTTCCACCAAAGCTCGCGGATCAATGACCATGCCGTTGCCGATGACACACACTTTATCTTCATAAAAAATACCGGACGGTATCAAATGCAGCTTATATTTTTTTCCGTCAAATACAATCGTATGGCCCGCATTGTTTCCTCCCTGATAACGGGCAATCACTTCCGCTTTCTCCGACAAATAATCGGTAATTTTTCCTTTTCCTTCATCGCCCCATTGCGTCCCGACCACCACGACACTAGGCAAGGGAAACACCTCCCGCTAAAATAAGCACACTGAATTCAATCCGTCTTAAATCAGATCAGATCACTTTATCCAATGCAGTAAACAGATGAATCATTCAAAACAAACACGATATCAGTGTAGCATTCCATCCCTTTCCCCGCAACAAAAAACGAACATTTTATGCAGGTGGTGAACATTCCGTTCGTTATTTGGACAATATATGTGCCCCTATGCGCCCATATTTGCTTCGGGCTCTTCCTGGCGGCTCAAATTGACGAATTTATTGTATTCTTTCAGAAAAGCGAGTTCCACCTTGCCCACAGGGCCGTTACGCTGTTTAGCAATTAAAATTTCAATGACGTTCTGATTTTCGCTTTCTTGGTCATAATAATCATCCCTGTACAAAAAAGCGACGAGATCGGCATCCTGTTCTATGGAACCGGACTCCCTCAAATCAGAGAGCATCGGGCGTTTATCTTGTCTTTGTTCCACCGCCCGGCTCAGTTGAGATAAAGAAAGCACCGTACATTCCAACTCACGGGCCATCCCTTTCAAATCACGGGAAATGGCCGAAATTTCCTGTTGACGGCTTTCGCGACGCACGCCCTGGATCAGCTGCAAATAGTCGATAATGATCAAACCTAAACTTTGTTCCGTTTTCAAACGGCGGCACTTGGCCCGTATTTCACCCACGGAAATGCCCGGGGTGTCATCAATGTAAATATTTGCTTTGGACAAAGTGGCCATGGCCATCGTCAGTTTTTCCCAATCTTCTTCTTGAAAAGCGCCCGTCCTCATCCGATTGGCGTCGATATTTCCTTCGGCACATAACATCCGTTGTACCAACTGTTGGGCGGACATTTCCAGGGAAAAAATAGCAACGGTTTCATTTGCTCTGGCAGCCACGTTTTGCGCCACATTTAAAGCAAAGGCCGTCTTCCCCACCGACGGACGGGCGGCGACGATGACAAGATCCGACTTCTGAAATCCGGAAGTCATCCGGTCCAAATCGCGATAGCCGGAAGGAATGCCCGTCACATCACTGGAACTGTTATGCAGCATTTCTATCCGTTCATACGTCTCCAAAAGCACATCTTTGATCGGTGTTAACCCATCCAGCATGCGGCGTTCCCGCACATCCAAAATTTGCTTTTCCGCCCGGTCAAGAATGTCGCTCACTTCATCTTGTCCCGTATAACCGCTCGTCGCAATTTGTGTGGCCACCTTGATCAAGCGACGCAAGATCGCCTTTTCTTCAATGATGCGCGCATAATATTCGACGTTGGCTGCCGTGGGCACGCTGCCGGCCAGATCGCTTAAATAGCTGACCCCGCCGACTTCTTCCAACCATTTCAAATCGTTCAAACGGGAGGTGACGGTGACCAAATCAACCGGTTGATTTTCCTCGTTCAGCTCCAAAGCAACTTGAAAAATTCTTTGGTGACTCGTCCGATAAAAATCTTCCGCCTTCAGGATTTCCGAGGCGCGGATCAAAGCTTCTTTTTCCAGAAAAATGGCCCCCAAGACGGCCTGTTCGGCTTCCAAATTATGTGGTGGCGTCCGGTCCAGAAACAATTCACTCATGTTGACTCACTCTTTCTAAAGCGTTGTACTGAGCCATTCGTTGCGCTGTCATCTTCATTGTTCGACGACATGAACATTGAGTGTGGCGGTCACTTCAGGATGTATTTTTACCGGAACCCGCGTGACACCGAGGCTGCGAATCGGTTCAGCCAGAACGATTTTACGTTTATCAATGTTTATGCCTTTTTCCTGCAATGCGGCACTGATTTGTTTGCTGGATACCGCCCCGAACAACTTTCCTCCTGCACCGGCTTTAGCCTGTATTTCCACGCCTTCTTGTTCCAGTTTTGCGGCCAGCGCCTTTGCTTCCTGCAGTTGTTGCTCCGCTTGCTGTTGTTCTTTTTGCTTCTCAGCCTGCAAAGTTTTCAGATTGGACGGCGTCGCTTCCACGGCCAATCCGCGGGGCAGCAGATAGTTGCGCGCATACCCGTTGGCAACCTCTTTGACGTCGCCTTTTTTGCCCAATCCTTGCACATCTTGCTTGAGAATGACCTTCATCTTTCGCTTCCCCCTTCCAAAGTTTCATCGATCACTTCTTTTAACCATTGCACCGCTTCATCGACGTTGATCTCGGCCAATTGAGTGGCGGCGTGTGTTAAATGGCCGCCCCCATGCATTTTTTCCATCAACATTTGGACATTCACCTCTCCCCAAGAACGAGCGTTAATCGTCAGCTGTCCAGCCTCTCTTTGACAGAGGACAAAGGACGCCTGCACATTTTTTAGAGTGAGCAACGTATCCGCCGCTTGGGCCAGTAAAATCGAACTGTACGTTTCGTCCGCCGGGGCCACGGAAATCGCGAAAACATCACGATAAATCTCCGCTTCGGCCACAATCCGGGCCCGCTTGACAAACAGTTCCTTATCTTCCTTGAACATCCGATGTACAAAAGTGGAATCCGCCCCATGGAGACGTAAAAACGATGCCGCCTGAAACGTGCGGGATCCGGTGTGGACGGCAAAATTTTTGGTGTCCACGATCATCCCGGCCAGCATGGCTGTCGCTTCGAGAGGGCTGATGTGAACGCCTTCCTGGTATTCTAACAGTTCGGCCACCAATTCGCTCGAAGAGGAGGCGTACGGTTCAATATAGGTCAGCAACGGATCGGGGATGATTTCCTCTCCGCGGCGATGATGGTCGATGATGACCCTTTTCGGTATGTGATCCACTAATTTCGGCTCGATGACTAGGGACGGTTTATGGACATCGACGACGACGAGCAAACTTTTATCTGTCTTTAATTCTAACGCTTTTTGAGGAGAAATAAAATGTTTGTACAGCTCTTCATCCTGCCTGATTTGCGCCATAAGCTGTTCGATGCCGGGGGACGATTCCAGATCATCGACGACCAGGTAGGCCGGTTGCTCTAAGGACTGTGCCAGCTTCAGCACGCCGATCGAAGCGCCGATGGAGTCCATATCCGGGTTTTGATGACCCATCATAAAAATTTGATCGCTCGTCTGAATGATATTTTGCAAAGCATGTGAAATGACACGTACGCGAACCCTCGTTCTTTTTTCAACGGCGGCGGATTTTCCTCCGTAAAACGTAATTTTGCCGGTCCCTCTTTTAACCGCAGCCTGATCACCACCGCGTCCCAAAGCAATCTCCAGGCTGGATTGAACCATATCTCCCAGTTCAAGAAAGCTTTCTCCTCCTGCGCCGACCCCGATGCTTAAAGTGACCGGTATTTTGTTCTGACTCGGTAATTCACGCACTTGGTCGAGCAGGGCAAATTTATTTTCCTCCAGCTGTTTCAGCGTCTGTTCGTCCATCACGCCGAAAAACTTATCCGCATCCGTTCGTTTAAGATAGATGCCCAGTTTTTGAGCCCAGCTGCTGATCGTATGGGTCACTTCGCTGACAAGCAGCGTCCTGCGTTGCTCAGCCAACCCCTGGGTGACCTCTTCCAAATTATCCAAATGGATGAGTATAAACACCGTTTGTTCCTCTTCATATTTCACCCGTAAACGGTCGTATTCCGTTTGATCAAAAAGATAGACCGCCCTATGGGCCTGATCTTTTATCACATGTAGGACGCGATCGTCATGTCGGATCACCCCTTCTCTCTCATCCTTCTTCAACCACTCCTCCAGCGGGGCAAGCGTCGTGGCCAGACTGTTTCCGATTTGTGATTCGTCCGCTTTTGTCAATTGCAAAAAAAATGCATTATGCCAGCGAATATGATGCTGCTCATCGTAGAGCAAGATGCCGACAGGCAGTCCGGAAATGACATCTTCGCCCACTTTTTTCACCCGGTGCCTCACCGAAGCGATATAATGCTGCAGCTCCCTGTTCATTTTTTTTTCCTGGCGCTGGATGATCAAGACGCACAAAGCGAATAAAACAAAGCCGCTCAATCCCCAGCCCCAGGAAAAGAAAGTCAACAGAATGAAAAAAAGGACGCCGAGAAAGATGATCATTTTTCGATATAATCCATAAAAATATTGCTGAAGGAATTTCGGCATGCGATCAGCCCCTCATCTGGCTTATTTGACGCGCTGCTTTAACCCGAATCCTAGATCGAGGATACCGATGATGCGCACGATGTTGGCCACAAGCGGAATCAATACGGCCAGCACAATCACACCAACAGGTACGATTTTACCCCAGCCTTTGCTGTGTGCAAAATGGGCGATCATCGTTAACCCTTGAATGAGCAGCAAAATTTCCAAAATCATATGTAAATTAATGACGAAAAAGGAAAGGGTGCCGCCTTCTTCCAGCACGCCCAATATGACCAAGATTAAAGCAATCAAGTAATAATAAAGCATCGACTTGGGCATATTCCATTCCCGGAAGGGGGGTAAAACTTGTATGCGCTGACCGAGGCGATGAAGGACGGAACGACTGATCCCGTGATGAACAGCGGACATCATTAAAGCGGATAAGATCATGATCGCCGGAAACACATAAGTGATCCCCTCCACCATTTCCTCGTAACTCATTTGCAGTTCTTCATCCAAAGGCATATTCCAAAATTCGGCCGTATTTTCGGTCATGAGCAAACTTTCCCGGAGCATTTGCTCCATACTATCCAGCAGATTGATATCCAACAGGAAAAAACTCACCAGAAACAAAAGCACGTAATTGACAATATAGGTGACCATACCTGCCAGCATAGGGAGAAACGGACCTTTCTTCTGGGCATAAAAGTGTCCCATGACCATACCGACCGTCACGGCAGCTATCGTAATAAAAACGGCGGGTAAAGGTGTCAAAATGACCGTTAAGGCCAGACTGGCCACACCCGTCAACAATGTCGCATGCAGATCGAAGCGCACCATATGGACGATAAACGGCAAAGGGATGAAAAAAATGGTTATTAAATTCAATAAAGGCACGTATAAAACGATGAGCAATAACACAAAAAAAATGGCCATCATCAGTGCTCCATGGGTTAACTGCTTTGTTTTCAGATCGGACATATAAGCATTCACTCCCCAAAGTGAAAAAGAGGCACCCAGTTTGGGTCCCCTTTCCCATTTGCAGCGGATTATTCCGTTGTGTACGGCAACAGAGCCATTTGCCGCGCCCGTTTAATGGCGACTGTTAACTTGCGTTGATATTTAGCCGACGTACCCGTCACACGGCGAGGCAAAATTTTACCGCGTTCACTTATAAATTTCTTTAACAGTTCAACATCTTTGTAATCGATTTTCTCGATTTTGTTCGCCTTAAAATAACACACTTTACGGCGTTTATGTCGACCTCTTCTGGCCATCATGATCCCTCCTTCAGCAACATTTAAGGACAGTCATCTCTTTAAAATGGGTCATTGCTCACACGTCATGAGCAAACCAATCCGCTTAAAAGGGCAAATCATCGTCAGAGATATCTATCGGTTGGCCGTCATTGGCGAAAGGATCGTCGTTAAATCGCACATTTTCCTCCGTACCGCCCTGTTGTTCGGAGTCTTGTCGTGCTCCTGCGGATTCCAAGAAACGCACGTTATCGGCCACCACTTCCGACACATATACCCGCCTGCCTTCGTTGTTTTCATAGTCGCGGATCTGCAGGCGTCCTTCGACAGCCGTTAAGCGGCCCTTTTTCAAATATTTGGCGCACGTTTCAGCCAATCCCCGCCATGTGACAATATTAATAAAATCTGTTTCGCGTTCCCCTTGCCGGTTCGTAAACGGACGATCGACAGCTAATCTAAATGTGGTCACAGCCACACCGTTCGGAGTATAGCGCAGTTCCGGATCACGTGTCAGGCGGCCAATCAACACAATGCGATTTAACATATAATCCCCTCCCCATAATGACAAATGCTAACCGTTATTCATCCTCTTTCACAATGAGATGGCGAACAATATTTTCAGCTAGACCCAGTTGTCTTTCCAATTCTTGCACCTTTTCAGGCTTGGACTTGAAATTGATGACAACGTAGTACCCTTCTTTAAAATCCTCGATTTCATAAGCGAGACGGCGTTTACCCATCTCCTCCAGGTTAACCACTTCGCCGTCCAATTCCTGAATGACGTTCTGAAAACGTTCAATCACAGCCTTTGTCGCTTCTTCGTCAAGGTCGGGTCGGACGATAAACATTAGTTCGTATGAACGCACTCGGTTCACCTCCTTTTGGACTAACGGTCCCGCAAGGGACAAGGAGCGAGTGATGATTGTCGCTATCCTCGCATTTGGGTATTATAGCAAATTGAATTTCAGAATACAAGATAAACTAGACATTAAAGCGAAAATGGATGACATCCCCGTCCTGGACGACGTAATCCTTGCCT
>CALBTX010000102.1 GCA_937967685.1 uncultured Bacillaceae bacterium
TTGACCGATTTTCGTCTAACTTGGATTGTGCCGATCTCCACGCATTATAAATATGTTCTTCCATTTTCTTTTGAGCAAGTTGCGCATCTTTCGACACGATCGCCTCCACGATTTCCTGATGTTCCTGCCAGGTCTCAAAAATTCTTTGCTGATTCTGCCATGAAGTGGAACGAACCAGGGCGATCGTATTTGCCAGTGTTTCCCTTGTTTGCGCCAACACATGATTATCGGCAATATCGAAAATCAGCTGATGAAACTGATTGTTAATGGTGGCCATTTCCTTGAAGTGCTTGGCGTTTTTATGAGATTCCAATATGTTGTGCATGTCTTCAAGCATATGTTGCAGCTTGTCGTGATCCTCTTTCGTCGCATTTTGCGTCGCCAACTTTGCCCCCAGACCTTCCAGCACGGCGCGAAGTTGATAATAATCTTGAACATCCTTTGGGCTCAACTTACGGACATAAATGCCCCGGTGTGGTTTGATCGTTGTTAAACCATCCTGCTCGAGGCGAATCATCGCATCCCGCACCGGCGTCCGGCTCACCTCCAGTTTTTCAGCCACCTCCGTTTCCATCAGTCTCTGACCCGGTCGATACACGCCGGACATAATGTCTGTTTTCAGCCTTTCATATACGGCATCTGTTACGGTTTTTGCTTTTAAATCCGCCATACCACTCATTCCTTGCTGTACTTAAGATTTACATAACATTTTACCATGTTGATCCATCAAATTGAGGCATCCTCGTCTTTTTTTGACTTGATCATTTTTTGAAAAAGAGGGATGAGTAAAATGAAAACGATAATGATAAAGATCGTTAACGATACAGGCCTAGTGTAAAAGATTTCCAGCGTCCCGCCTGAAATAATCATCGATTGCCTTAGCGTATCTTCGGCCATCGGACCTAAGACAAGAGCGAGAACTAAAGCGGCTGGTGAATATCCGTATAATTTCATGAACAAGCCGATGACACCGAATAGGAGCAAAATCCATGTTTCAACGATGCTGCCATGTAAACTGTAGGTGCCGATCACACATAAGATCACGATCGCCGGAATCATCATTCGATAAGGAACCTGCATCACTTTAATAAAGACGGGAATGGCGACAATGTTAACGATAATCAAAATGATGTTTCCTAAATACATACTGGAAATGAGACCCCAGGCAAATTCAGGATTGTCGCTCATCAGCTGTGGTCCGGGTGTCAGCCCCCACATCAGAAACGCTCCCAACAAAACGGCTGTCGCACCTGAACCGGGAATGCCTAAAGTCAAAAGAGGGATCATTGCTCCGGCAGATGCAGCATTATTCGCCGTTTCGGGGGCAACCAATCCCGGCATGTGTCCTTGACCGAATTTTTCAGGTTGCTTGGAAACATTTTTTTCCACGGAATAAGACAGGAGCGAAGCAATGGTCGCACCCGCTCCGGGCAAAACGCCGACAAAAAAACCTAAAATCGACCCTCTGACAAAAGTGAATTTGCTTTCCAACCAATCTTTCACATTGGGCCAGAAATCACTCCCTTTGTAACTGACCTTAATCATACTTTGCTGATCTTTTTGATGTTCACCGGTGTAAATGGAATAAAAAACTTCACCAAGCCCAAACACTCCAATCGCCACCGGCAGAAAATCGATGCCGTTGATCAATTCCGCTGAACCGAACGTGTACCGGGGAATGCCGGAGATGACGTCGACACCGAACATGGCCACAGCCAAACCCAACAAAGCGGAAATCAGTCCGTAACGCTTATTTTCACCCAACATCATCACTAATGCGAGAAGGCCGAGCATCATCAACATAAAATATTCCGGAGGACCGAACGAGCGGGCGACCTGACTAACGGTTGGAGCAAAAGCGGAAATTAAGATCACCCCGAGCGTCCCCCCGATAAATGAAGCGACAGCCTGCATGACCAGCGCGGGCCCGACCCTTCCTTTTTTGGCCAATGGATAACCGTCAAATGTACTGGCCACCGTAGCCGATTCACCAGGTGTATTGATTAAAATCGACGTGATCGTGCCGCCGTACATCGAACCATAATAAATACCGGCCAGCATGATGATCGCGGTTGTCGGATCAAGTGTAAACGTCAATGAGAGTAAAATGGCAATTCCGGCCGTGGGCCCGAATCCGGGAATGATCCCCACAACCATCCCGACAAAAGCGCCGATAATGAGAAATAATAGATTCGTCGGCGTAAAGGCGACAGTGAGTCCGAGCATAATATTTTCTAACATTCTCAACGCACACCTTTCTTTTTCGTCTAGGCGTTCACTGTGTCCCGTACATGATCTTCAACGCTATCGGCTTTAAAAGAAAGGAAGCACTCCTTTCGGCAAGCCTGCATTTAACCAGACATCCAACAGTAAATAGGTACAAATGGGAAAAACAAGACTAAAGATGGCGTTAAAAACGATACGTCCCCGATTAAAGAAGAGACAAACGGCAAACATATAAACAATCATGGCAAGCAAAGCTCCAAGAATGTTCAGCAAAAAAATAAAAATAACGGTGATCACGATGATATATAGAATGGGCTGGGCATACTTTGGGCTCCCTGGCTCCGCCTTCTTCTCTTTGATATCTCTGAATAAACTGTAACCTATGGAAACGATGAGCAGCAGCCCAATCCAGCGCGGAAAAAACCCGGCCCCGACCTGACCGGCATTGTTCATATATTCATAGTCAAAACTTTTGATCGTAAAAAACAGCGCAAAACATAATAAACAAACGGAAAAAACGATCCGCAATGCGCCAATCCTCCTTCGTTACTTTTTTTACATCGCCCTTAAGAATACTTTTGAACTTTTGCGCAAGACGGATGCTTCATCCATCTTGCGCAGCCGCTCAATTTTTTCAATCACAATTAT
>CALBTX010000103.1 GCA_937967685.1 uncultured Bacillaceae bacterium
TGAAGCAATGGAAGCAGTTTGAAACGAATTTGCAGATGGTAGCGCATTTGTCAATAAGGAAGTTGAGCTTTTTTTGGCAACAAGTCAAAGCCTTGTTGAAGGAGTAGGCAGACATGGTCAGTCAAGTGATGCCCCATTGGCTGGGGCAACGTGCGGCACTTACACCGAACCGCAAAGCTTTAATCACCGAACGGGAAGAATGGACCTTTGCCGAGTTAAACAACAGGGCACTCGAAATCGCCTATGTCCTGGCGGAAAAAGGCGTCAAACGAGGCGATCATGTCGCCCTGCTGCTCGACAACGGGCTCCAGACCGTGGCCATATATCATGCCCTCAGTTATGTCGGTGCCGTTCTCGTCCCGCTAAACATCCGTTTGACAGCTGCTGAACTGACGTGGCAAATTCGGGATGCCAAAGTGCGCTGGCTCGTTTTTGACGCCGCACACTCCAGCCGTGCCACTGTCTTGGCTCAGGAAGTGCCCGATGTTCAGGCGCTCCTTTCGGACGCGTTGGCCAGGGAAGAAGACTGGCAGGGAAAGGGCAACAGGCACTTGCTGAAGGGCGATCGCCGCTTGCCGGCTGACATGATTCAGGCTGAGTTGGATTTGAATAACATTCACGCGATTATTTATACATCCGGCACAACGGGACGTCCCAAGGGCGTGTTGTTAACTTACAGCAATCATTGGTGGAGCGCTGTCGGATCGGTGTTGAATCTAGGCCTTGAGGAACACGATCGCTGGTTGGCTTGTTTGCCCTTTTTTCATGTCAGCGGCCTGTCCATATTAATGCGCAGTGTCATTTACGGGATTCCTGTGGTCGTCCAGGAAACATTTGTTCCGCAGGCCGTCAATGAAGCGATTGCTCAACAGCAAGTGACCATCATTTCCGTCGTCAGTGCCATGTTGTCCCGAATGCTGGCAGAGTTGAAAGAAGCATCGTATCCGCAAACATTGCGCTGTGTGCTGCTTGGCGGAGGACCGGCTCCACAGCCGCTGCTTGAGGAATGTGTTCGCCGCCGCGTCCCCGTTTTTCAGACTTACGGCTTGACTGAGACCGCCTCGCAAATCGTCACGTTGGCGCCGGAGTACATGTTGGACAAGCTCGGTTCGGCGGGGAAACCGCTCTTCCCGGCCCGGCTGAAGATTGAAAAAGACGGTCATGCGCTGCAACCGGGGGAAGTCGGAGAGATTGTTGTCTCTGGACCGAATGTCACCCAGGGGTATTTTAACCGTGAAGAAGCCACCCGTAAGTCCATCAAAAATGGCTGGCTTTATACGGGTGATCTGGGCTATGTGGATGAAGAAGGTTTTCTGTACGTGGTGGACCGGCGCCAAGATTTGATCATCTCCGGAGGGGAAAATGTATATCCGGCAGAAGTTGAAGCCGTCTTGCTCGCTCATCCGGACATTGCCGAAGCAGGGGTGACGGGTGTTGGTGACGAACGATGGGGGCAAGTGCCCGTCGCTTTTGTGACTTTGAAAAGCCGTCGGGAAATCGATGAAAAAGACATTCAACATTTTTGTCGGCAACGATTGGCCAAATACAAAGTACCTACAAAAATTTTCATCGTTGACCATCTGCCCCGCAATGCGACGAACAAACTGATGCGCCGTGAATTATTAAACTTATTGCCTGCGGATGATGGTCAGACTTGATGATATTTCCCTTAGTGCAGATGTATCAAGCGGTTAAGCGTTTACAAATCGTCATCCATATCAAAAAAGTCAAAATTTATTTCGAAAAACGGTTGACTTGCTCATGTAAGCATATTAAAATACCATTAATTTAATCAATATCGGCAGGCAGAAGATGAGCATCAGAAAGGTACTTGGGATTCCGTGGTTAAATGGATTAAACAGACATGTGTCATACACAAACTGGTCCGGGTGAAACCAACATCATTTGTCGGCAAATGATGTTCACCGTGAGGATATAAAGCCTCTGCGGATAAGATTCTGACACCTAACGATTAGGGTTGTGACTTGTCCCGGGGGTCTTGTTTATTTGTAAGTGTCATTACATCTACCGTCAGATATCGTCAGAAGGAGTGAGTTTCATGAGCCAGTGGATCTTCATGGACGGAGAATTCGTCCCCAAGGACGAAGCCAAAATCTCTGTCTATGACCATGGATTCCTTTACGGGGATGGCGTTTTTGAAGGCATAAGGGCTTATTCCGGTAATGTCTTCCGGTTAAAAGAGCACTTGGAACGTCTTTACAATTCCGCCAAAGCCATCATGTTAGACATACCGTACACCATTGAAGAGGTGGAAAAAATCGTCATAGATACGTTGAGAAAGAACGAGTTAAAAGGTGATGCCTACATTAGACTCGTCGTCTCCAGGGGTAAAGGTGATCTTGGCCTTGATCCGGATTTTTGCAGCCGTCCCAACTTGATCGTCATCGCTGAACAACTCACTCTTTACCCGGAAGAATTGTATGAAAATGGGTTGGAGATCGTCACTGTTCCGACAAAAAGGAACAGAGCGGATATTTTAAGCCCGAAAATAAAATCCTTAAACTATCTAAACAATATTTTGGTTAAATTGGAAGCAAAACTGGCCGGGTGCAATGAGGCGCTGATGTTAAACACCGAAGGGTATGTCACGGAAGGTTCGGGCGATAACGTGTTCCTTGTCAAAAACGGAGAGTTATATACACCCCCCGCTTATGTCGGGGCGTTGGAAGGCATTACGCGAGCAGCCGTCATTGAAATTGCTCAGGACTTGGGTTATGTTGTTAAGGAAGAACCGTTTACGAGATATGACGTTTACGTTGCCGATGAAGTGTTCTTAACGGGAACGGCAGCGGAAGTCATTTCTGTTGTCAAAGTGGATGGACGAACGATCGGAGACGGAACGCCGGGAAAACATACTCAGAAATTACTGGAGGCGTTTCGCAAAATGGTCAAGGAAGACGGAGTCAAAGTATATCCCGAACCCTCGAAACAAATCAGCTGAAGCGCCGCATCATCGAACACGGCACGAACAAGGTGAGCAAGCTGGCAACAGTGGTTAATAGGTGGTGCGCAACGAGAGGTTAATAGGTGTGCAAAAAGTGTATAGAGGTACGCAAATCGTTGAAGGGGAAAAGTAGTCGAAGAGCCGTGTATCTGCAGAGAGCCGGATGGGCTGGGAACCGGTGATACATCCTTCGATGAACTCACCTCTGAGTGCCATTCTGAACTTGGGAGTAGGAATGGTCGAGTGTTCAGCACTCGTTATCAAAATGAAACGGGAAAAGTCATTTTTTCCGTTTGCGAGGCATAATTCGCAAGAATTATGTAAATAAGGGTGGTACCGTGGAAAGCAAAATCTTTTCACCCCTTGAAATGGTGGTTCATTCACCATGGTTATATGGGGAGAAAAGATTTTTTATATGTTGTCAAAGATTTCTATTTGTTCAAGATTGAGCTGATTCATTAATTAGAACCTTAAATTAGGAGGGTATGTTCATGAAGCTCGAGGCAGATAAGGAAAGTCCTGCGAAAAGGCCGGACACTTTAACGGGTGCAGACATGTTGGTAAAGGCGTTGAAAGAAGAGCAGGTGGAAGTCATTTTCGGCTATCCGGGAGGAGCGGTCTTATCCCTGTATGACGCTTTATACGATTCGGGGATCCCTCATATTTTACCCAGACATGAGCAGGGAGCCGTCCATGCGGCCGAAGGTTATGCAAGGGTGACGGGAAAACCTGGTGTCGTCATCGCCACTTCCGGTCCCGGGGCTACCAATTTAGTCACAGGGATCGCCGATGCGATGATGGATTCTCTGCCCTTGGTTGTCATTACCGGGCAGGTAGCTTCTTCCGTGATCGGTTCGGATGCTTTTCAGGAAGCACCGACACTCGGCATCACGATGCCTATTACCAAACATAACTATCAAGTGAGCAGGGCAGAAGATATACCCCGGGTGATCAAAGAGGCCTTCCATATCGCAACAACCGGTCGACCGGGTCCTGTGCTTGTCGATCTTCCGAAAGACGTTTGCGTGGCAGAAGGGTCATATGAATTTCCCTCCAAAGTGAATCTCCGGGGGTATCAACCGACGCTGACACCCAATCGATTGCAGATCGGCAAAGTGGCGGCGGCGATTAAACAGGCCAAAAAACCCGTTATTCTAGCCGGTGCCGGCGTGCTTCATGCCCGAGGCCATCAATCATTGCTGGCTTTTGCCGAGAAAGTGAATATTCCCGTGACGAACACGTTATTAGGTTTGGGCAGTTTTCCAGGGACTCATCCTTTGTTTTTAGGCATGGCCGGCATGCATGGCGCTTATGCGGCAAACATGGCTCTGTATGAAGCGGATCTACTGATTAACATCGGCGCTCGCTTTGACGACCGTTTAACAGGCAACCTTGATCATTTCGCCAAATTTGCCAAAGTGGTCCACATTGATATTGATCCTGCCGAAATTGGTAAAAACGTGCATACGGAAATTCCCGTCGTCGGTGACGCCAAAGTGGCCCTTGATATGTTGCTGGAGGAAAATGTGGAACGGGGAGATACGCAGGAGTGGATGAAGCACCTTGAGCAGCTGAAAAAGGAATATCCGTATTGGTATGTTCAAGACGGGAAAACGTTAAAACCGCAGCGTTTAATTGAGATGATCCATCAGCTCACTCAAGGCGAGGCGATTGTCACCACTGATGTCGGTCAGCATCAAATGTGGGCGGCCCAGTACTATACGTTTGACCGTCCTAACCGCTGGGTGACTTCCGGCGGACTGGGCACGATGGGCTTTGGATTCCCCGCCGCGATCGGGGCGCAAATCGGAGAACCGGAATCACCGGTATTCGCTATCCTCGGTGACGCCGGCTTCCAAATGACGCTGCAAGAATTGCCTTTGCTCAACGAATATGATCTGCCGATCAAAATTGTCATTTTGAATAATCATTCCTTGGGCATGGTGCGCCAGTGGCAAGAACTGTTTTATAAAGAAAGGTACTCGGAATCTTTAATTCCCAATCAACCCGATTATATGAAACTGGCCGAAGCGTACGGCATTAAAGGGTTGAAAATCAATAACGAACAGGAAGCAGAGGCATTGTTGCAGGAGGCGGTCAATACATCCGGTCCTGTTTTAGTGGAATGTGTTGTCACACCTGGGGAGAACGTGTACCCGATGGTCGCTCCCGGAAAAGGGATTCAACAGATGGTAGGTGTCAAACCGTGAAACGTATACTGACTGTCATTGTCAACGATCAGGTAGGGGTTTTAAATCGAATCACCGGATTGTTTTTGCGCCGGGGCTACAATATTGACAGCATTACGGTCGGCGGCACGGAAACGAAAGGGCTGTCGCGGATGACGATTGTCGTCAATGTGGCCCGGGAAGAGGATATTGAACAGGTCATCAAACAGCTGTACAAACAAATTGACGTCATTAAAGTGACCGATATTACGAATGTGCCTGCCGTGGCCAGGGAACTGGTCATGATTAAAATCCTCAGCAGCCCGCAAAACCGCTCTGAGGTGATGGATCTGATTCAGCCTTTCCGTGCCTCCGTGATTGATGTCGCCAGAGACAATATTACCATTCAAGCCACCGGAGACACGGATAAGATTGAGGCGTTGATTGAAGTTTTGAAGCCTTACGGGATCAAAGAGATGGCTCGAACCGGGGTGACCGCCT
The DNA here is from genome assembly GCA_937967685.1 of uncultured Bacillaceae bacterium. GTDB lineage: Bacteria > Bacillota > Bacilli > Caldalkalibacillales > Caldalkalibacillaceae > CALBTX01. The sequence continues at coordinate 5,635 of CALBTX010000103.1, forward strand.
TCAAAAGAGGCTTGGAGCGAAAAGGAGAGGTCACCAGCTTAAATCAGAATCAAGCGACCTCGCTTTGATGTCAATCAGGACTTGTTAGTACAATTTTTATATAAAATACATCTCATTCTAATTCAAAAAAGGAGACGATGAAAAATGGCAAAAATGTACTATGATCAAGATTTAACACTGGATGGTTTGCAAGGAAAGAAAGTAGCGATCATCGGCTATGGATCTCAAGGTCATGCCCATGCACAAAACTTACGTGATAACGGGATCGAAGTTGTCGTCGGATTGAGAGAAGGTCGTTCCTGGCAGCAGGCTGAGGAAGACGGCTTTAAGGTTTACTCCGTGGGAGAAGCGACACAACAAGCCGACATCGTTATGATTTTATTGCCGGATGAAATTCAACCTGCCGTTTACAATAAAGAAATTAAACCGAACTTATCCAGCGGCAAGGCACTCGCTTTTGCGCACGGATTTAACGTGCATTTCGGTCAAGTGGTTCCTCCTGAAGATGTTGACGTATTTTTGTCGGCTCCGAAAGGCCCCGGACATATTGTCCGCCGCGTCTTTGAAAACGGGGGCGGGGTTCCCGCATTAGTGGCCGTCTATCAAGATGCGACCGGTAAAGCGAACGACATAGCTTTGTCTTATTGTAAAGGTATTGGTGCCGGCCGGGCCGCTGTCATTGAAACGACATTCCGTGAGGAAACCGAGACCGACTTGTTTGGGGAGCAAGCCGTTCTCTGCGGTGGATTATCTGCTTTAATTAAAGCCGGTTTCGAGACGTTGACGGAGGCCGGTTATCAACCTGAGGTGGCATATTTTGAATGTCTGCATGAAATGAAACTGATTGTCGATCTGCTTTATGAAGATGGACTGGAAGGCATGCGCTATTCCGTTTCCGATACGGCTCAGTGGGGTGATTTCACGGGCGGACCGCGCATTATCAATGAAGAAACGAAGAAGGAAATGAAGAAAATGCTGGCCGAAATCCAATCCGGGGAGTTCGCCAAGGGTTGGGTGCTTGAAAATCAAGCCAACCGTCCGATGTTCAATGCGATCAACCGCCGTGAAAATGAACATCTGTTAACGAAGGTAGGTCAGGAATTGCGCGCCAAGATGCCGTTTATTAAACCCCAAAAATAATGAAGAGGTGATAAGCAGTGCGGAAAATTGACATTTTTGACACCACCTTGAGAGACGGGGAGCAGTCAGCCGGTGTCAATCTTCACAGCAATGAAAAAATGGAAATTGCTTATCAACTGGAGCGTTACGGAGTCGATGTGATGGAAGCGGGATTTCCCGCTTCCTCAGAAGGTGATTTCCGTTCTGTGGAGCAAATTGCCAAGAACATTAAAAACTGTTCCGTGACGGGTTTAGCTCGTTCAGTCAAAGGAGATATCGATGCCGCATGGGAGGCCCTCAAGCATGGGGTTGAACCGAGACTGCACGTCTTTATCGCCACTTCGCCGGTGCATATGAAATATAAATTGGGGATGACGCCTGAGGAAGTGATGGAGACGGCGGTAGATTCAGTCAGGTACGGGGCGAAATTTTTCTCCAAAATTGAATGGTCGGCAGAAGATGCCTCCAGAAGCGATTGGGATTTCCTCGTCCAATTGATTGAAAAAGTGATTGATGAGGGCGCAACGGTGATCAATCTGCCGGATACGGTCGGATATATGCACCCTCAGGAATATGCGGAAATGTTTCGTTACATTAAAGAACATGTGCCCAACATCCATAAAGCGAAACTGTCCTGTCATTGTCATGATGACTTAGGGATGGCTGTCGCTAATTCCCTTGCGGCCATCGAAGCCGGTGTGGAACAGGTGGAAGGCACGATCAACGGCATCGGAGAACGGGCCGGAAACGCTTCATTGGAAGAAGTCGGGGTGGCGCTGTATACCCGGAAAGATCATTATCAAGCGGAAACCAATCTCGATTTGAAACAAACCGTGCGTACGAGCCGCTTGGTCAGCAAACTGACCGGGATGGTTGTTCCTCAAAACAAAGCCGTCGTCGGGGCCAACGCTTTTGCTCATGAATCCGGCATTCATCAAGACGGCGTTTTGAAAAATACGCAAACGTATGAAATCATTCGACCGGAAACCGTCGGTTTGAAATCGAACACAATGGTTATGGGCAAACATTCCGGCCGGCACGCATTCAAAGAAAAGTGTGCCGAACTCGGCTTGAAACTGAGCGATGAGGAATTCAATCAATTATTCAAATCGTTTAAGGATTTGACGGCAAAGAAAAAAGAAATTACGGATGATGACATTTATGCTTTGGCCATGGAAACATCTGTCCATGAACAAGGCAAAAAGTATGAATTGGACTTTTTGCAAGTGGCGTACGGCTCCAACGTTGTCCCAACCACCACTGTAGGCATTAAAACAAATGACGGGGAAGTATTGCAGGAATCGGCAACGGGTAAAGGCAGTGTGGAATCGCTATACAATACGATTGAACGCATTTTAGGCGACCCGGTCGTCTTGCTGGATTACCGCATACAATCAACGACCAGCGGAAGGGATTCATTGGCAGAAGTGTATGTTCAAGTGGAGTATCACGGTCATACAAGCAAAGGACGCGGACTTGACCATGATGTTCTGGAAGCGTCGGCCAAAGCCTACCTTGATGCGATCAACCGCATTTTGTTTAAAGAAAAGGTTGAAGAACAGTACGGTCGGACAGAAAAGGGAGTGGAGGCTCTTTGAGCAAAAAGATTACCGTCCTTCCTGGTGATGGGATCGGCCCGGAAATCACCAGGGAGGCCGTCTTACTTTTGGAAACGATTGCCGAACAATTTGGACATGATTTTCAATTTCAGTATGGTCAAATCGGCGGGGTGGCTATTGACGAGACGGGTACACCTCTCCCTGAAGAAACGATCAAATTATGCCGGCAAAGCGATGCCATTTTATTGGGAGCGGTAGGCGGACCGAAATGGGACAACGAACCGGCTGCCAGAAGGCCTGAAAAAGGATTGTTGGCGCTGCGCAAAACATTGGGCTTATTTGCCAATTTGCGGCCGATCACCGTATTTCGCAGCCTGGCCGATGCCTCCGCATTAAAACCGGAAGTTTTACAAAATGTTGACATTCTCATCTTGCGTGAATTAACAGGCGGCTTGTATTTTGGCACCCCGCGTGAACGCAGACAAACGGAAAACGGGGTCCAAGTTGTCGACACGTTAAGTTATACGGAAGCAGAAATTGAGCGGATTCTGCGCAAGGGCTTTGAACTCGCTCGTCTTAGAAGGGGGAAACTGACTTCCGTAGATAAGGCCAACGTTTTGGAAAGCAGCCGATTGTGGAGGGAAACGGCAGAGCGTCTCGCGGAAGAATATCCGGATGTCGAACTGACGCATATGCTTGTGGATAATGCTGCCATGCAGCTCATTAGACACCCGGCTCAGTTTGATGTGCTTGTCACAGAAAATATGTTCGGTGATATACTCAGTGATGAAGCCTCCATGATTACGGGGTCATTAGGTATGTTGCCTTCGGCAAGCCTCAGTGCGGATGGACCGGGACTGTACGAACCGATCCACGGTTCAGCGCCGGACATCGCCGGCAAAAATGTAGCCAATCCGCTGGCGACTTTCTCTTCAGCAGCCATGCTTCTGAAATATTCATTCGCAATGGCAGATGAAGCACGAGCGATTGACCAGGCGATTGAAAAAGTGTTGGACGAGGGGTACCGCACGGCAGACATCGCCGGGACGGATGAACACTGTCTGTCCACGACGGAAATGGGGGAAAAAGTGCGCTCGTATATCTCCCGCTGATCCGCTGCTATATGGCTGATTCGGTCCTACATCACTGATTCGGTGCTATATCGCTGATGTGGTGCTATATCACTGATGTGGTGCTATATCGCTGATCTGGTGCTATAACGGGTGCTTTATGAGGCCAGGCGCTTAGAGGGGCGTCAGCCGGCTGAAAGTCAGGAGAAAGAAGCCAGAAGAAGAAAGTTAAAGAGGAGAGGAAGAGGTGAGCATATTGAAACCGAAAACGATTATTGATAAGATATGGGATCAACACGTTGTCGTGGCCGAAGATCATAAGCCGAATCTGTTGTATATTGACCTGCACCTTGTGCACGAAGTCACTTCTCCCCAGGCGTTTGAAGGATTGCGCATGGCGGGGAGAAAAGTGCGCCGGCCGGACCTGACGTTTGCGACGATGGATCACAACGTTCCCACCGTGAATCCCTTTGACACAAAAGACGAAATTGCTTTGAAGCAGATGGAAGCTTTACAGGCCAATTGCAAAGAGTTCGGCATTCCTTTGGCTGATTTGCACAGTCCCGATCAAGGCATCGTCCATGTCATTGGTCCGGAACTCGGATTAACCCAACCCGGCAAAACAATTGTTTGCGGGGACAGCCATACTTCCACGCACGGGGCTTTCGGTGCGCTCGCGTTCGGCATTGGGACGAGTGAAGTTGAACATGTTTTGGCGACGCAATGTTTGTGGCAAGCCCGTCCCAAGACGATGAAAATCGAGATCACGGGGAAACGTCCGCTGGGTGTCACGGCTAAGGATGTCATTCTTGGTGTGATCGCCAAATACGGTGTCGACTTTGGCACCGGATATGTGGTGGAGTATAGCGGAGAAGCAATCCGTGATATGACGATGGAAGAACGGATGACGATCTGTAATATGTCCATCGAATTTGGCGCACGGGCCGGTTTGATCGAGCCGGATGAAACAACGTTTAATTATTTGCGGGGACGGCAATATGTCCCGCAAGGGGCGGCCTTTGATGAAGCCGTTGAACGTTGGAAAGCATTGGCCACGGATGAAGGGGCCGAATTTGACAAAGTGGTCACTTTTGATGCGGCATCGCTTGTTCCTCAAGTCACCTGGGGGACGAATCCGGGCATGTGTACCGGTGTGGATGAGGTTGTTCCCCACCCTGATTCGTTTGACAATGAAGTCGAACGAAGGGCAGCCAAAAAAGCGCTGGCCTATATGGATTTGATTCCCGGCACGAAAATAACGGATATTCCCGTCGACTACGTATTTATCGGTTCCTGTACTAATTCTCGATTAGAGGATCTGCGGGAAGCTGCCCAAATCGTGAAGGGGCAAAAGGTCGCCCCAGGTGTCACTGCACTGATTGTTCCGGGATCGAAACGGGTGAAACAAGAGGCCGAGGAAGAAGGACTGGATCAAATATTTATTGAAGCCGGATTTGAGTGGCGAGAATCTGGATGCAGCATGTGCCTCGGCATGAATCCCGATATCGTTCCTCCCGGCAAACGATGTGCCTCTACGTCCAACCGTAACTTTGAGGGCAGGCAGGGGCGCGGGGCGAAGACTCACCTGGTCAGCCCGGTCATGGCCGCTGCCGCAGCGATCAAAGGGCACTTCGTTGATGTTCGCGAGTTGAATTTGGAAAGGGGGGCCCGCCATGGAACCACTCATTCGGCATAAAGGGAAAGTGGCTGTGTTGGATCAAGTGAACGTTGATACCGATCAGATTATCCCAAAACAATTTTTGAAGCGTATTGAACGTTCTGGGTTTGGACAGTTTTTGTTTTATGACTGGCGTTATCGTGAGGACGGTTCCTTAAATCCCGATTTTGTGTTAAACCACCCCCGCTATGAAGGAGCCAGTATTTTACTGACGAGAAACAATTTTGGCTGCGGTTCTTCCAGAGAACATGCGCCCTGGGCGTTAATGGACTACGGTTTTAGAATCATTTTGGCACCGTCCTTCGGAGACATTTTTTATAACAACTGTTTTAAGAACGGGCTGTTGCCTATTAAACTGTCTGAGGATCAGATCGATGAACTATTTAGAAAAACCGAAGCCGAAGTCGGCTATGAATTAATAATCGATCTCGAAAACGAACAGATCACGGATGATCATGGTCTGCGGATACCTTTTGAAACCGATCCTTATCGTAGAACGCTGTTATTAAAAGGATTGGATGACATCGGGGTTACTGAAACTTATGAGGCCCAAATTTCAGCTTATGAAGAGCGGCACAAAAGTTATGTGTAAAGCATCCGATCCCCTTCGAGCGGATTGATTCGATGTATATGTCACCACCCGCACTCATACACTAATTAGAAATGAGTTTTTCCGGGTGGTGATTGATTGTTTATGATACGCATCATGTCCAATACCCATTTGTTGCCGCCGCCGTTGTGGCAAGCGTTTGTTTCAACGCTGCAAGAAGAGCTGGCCTCGTTGGAACCGAGCGGGTATCATTATGAACTGCAAACATGGCAGCCGCACGACCTGCTGCTCACGTGTCCCGTTTTTCCTCAACATGTGACTGCGGCGGAAGTGACGGAAACATTCAGGATTTATGTCGGCAGCGCCGTGGCGGATTTTATCGTCGATGTGCTCGAGCCGGAATGGATGTTGCGCACGTTGCGCAAAGATTATCCCTATCTGAGCGAGGAAGAGATTGAAAAAACTTTGGCGTTTTGTCAACAGATGTTGTCGCCTGAAGATGATCCCATACAAAGTGAAGGCGATGTTTCCCTGGGGCCCGAAGAACGAAAGCGTCAAATCTTCAAGAAAGCGTATGCCTTTTTAAGTGAGGGGAAGGTTTTTCATGTCGATGGCTTTATACATTTTCGCTTGAAAAACTACCGACAGGATCTGTTAGCCATCATCGATTTTGCCGTTGATGAATATATTTTGGATCAGGAGTATCAGGAATTTATTCGCTTGCTGCGCCATTTCATCGCCGTCCAGCCGATGAAAACCCCGCTTGTGCATATCTTACATATTCAAGATCACCAGTTTCAATTGCTGGATGAAGAAGGCCAGTACATACCTGCGGCAGAAATTGAGAAGCATTTGCATGCATGGACGAAACAAAGCGTTCATCCCGAGGAATTAATCATCAGCACGTTGGTTACACTCGCACCGGAGAAAATCATTGTCCATACGAATCACCCTGCGGACGCCGTGATCGATACCCTCCAATCCATTTTTGAGGATCGAATGAATATTTGTACCGGTTGTACGCAGTGCTGCAATTGGAATAAGGCTTAAATCTTGATATGTGAGAGATTGTGTTGACTCATCCAGCTAGAATCCATATAATAAAAACAAACTAAAGAGTGCCTTTTGCGGCCGTTGCTAACAACAATGAAAAGGACATCAATCATTTCCGATCTCTCTTTACAGAGAATAGGGCCGTGGGCTGGAAACCCTTAAGAGAAAGAAATGATTGACCCCCTTTAAGTTGCTGCTGGGAAATGACGATTCGTATCCATAGGATTCGTATGCATAGTAGACCTGTGATGATTGTCAAGTACGGGTGTGAACGTCAGAGTATGTGCAGCCGGTTGCAGCCGTTATCTGTCAGAGAACACACAAACGGCATTTGTTTTCTTTTGTCAGCTGCCTTTGCGTGTCAAATTAGGGTGGAACCACGATCAACAACTCGTCCCTATCGTTGGGGATGGGTTTTTATTTTTGATGAAAAAGGTTGTTTTATTTGCGATTGATCATGGTAAAGGAGTGGATAGCATGTCTAACATCACGATTTATTTGCCGGACGGGGCTGCCAAAGAAGTGAACGCGGGGGCCACGGTTGAAGATGTCTCCGCATCCATCAGTCCCGGTTTGAAGAAGAAAGCTGTTGCCGGTAAACTGAATGACCGACTGGTCGATTTGTATACGCCTGTTGCTGAAGGAGACCGTGTCGAGGTGGTCACGGCCGATACCCAAGAAGGCTTGGACATTTTGCGCCACAGCACCGCGCATATACTGGCTCAGGCGGTCAAGCGGCTCTATGGGCATGTTCAGCTGGGAGTCGGCCCTGTCATCGAAAATGGTTTTTATTATGATATGGATCTGCCAGAATCGATTTCAGCTGAAGATTTGCCGCAAATTGAAAAAGAGATGGAAAAAATTATCCAGGAAAACTTGCCCGTTCGCCGCCGGGTCGTATCCAGAGAAGAAGCTTTGCGCATTTATGAAGAGGTGGGAGACAGCCTTAAATTAGAACTGATTCGCGAGCTTCCCGAAGATGAGGAAATCACCATTTATGAACAGGGTGAATTTTTCGATTTATGCCGGGGACCACATGTGCCTTCAACAGGCAAAATCAAAGCGTTTAAACTGTTAAATGTGTCTGGCGCTTACTGGAAAGGTGACGCCAAAAATCAAATGCTGCAGCGCATCTACGGCACGACCTGGGCCAACAAGTCTCAGCTGGAAGATTACTTAAAGCAGCGGGAAGAGGCGAAGGAACGGGATCATCGTAAGTTGGGTAAAGAACTGGAAATTTTCAGTATTTCTCAAGAGGTTGGCCAAGGGCTGCCATTGTGGCTGCCTAAAGGGGCGACGGTTCGCCGAATTATTGAACGTTACATCGTCGATCTGGAAGAAAAAATGGGCTACAAGCATGTGTACACCCCTCATCTGGCCAATGTTGAGCTGTATAAAATTTCCGGTCACTGGGATCACTATCAGGAGGACATGTATCCACCGATGAAAATGGACCATGAAGAACTCGTCCTGCGCCCGATGAACTGTCCCCATCATATGATGATCTATAAGGAAGGTCTGAAAAGCTACCGCCAGCTCCCTGTACGCATCGCCGAACTGGGGACGATGCACCGCTATGAAATGTCGGGTGCATTAAGCGGTCTGCAGCGCGTCCGTTCCATGACGCTGAACGATGCCCATATTTTCTGCCGGCCGGATCAAATTAAATCTGAATTTTTGAGAGTCGTTCACCTAATACAGAGGGTGTATCAAGATTTCGGGCTTGAAGATTATTATTTCCGCCTTTCCTATCGCGATCCCGAAAATACGGAAAAATATGTTCAAAACGACCACATGTGGGAAAAAGCACAAGCGATGTTAAAAGAAACGATGGAAGAATTGAATGCCGAATATGTGGAAGCGGAAGGGGAAGCTGCTTTCTATGGTCCGAAGCTTGACATTCAGGTCAGAACCGCTTTGGGCAAAGATGAAACGTTGTCGACCGTGCAGCTCGACTTTCATCTGCCCGAACGATTTAATCTGGAATATATTGCTGAAGATGGCGAGCCTCATCGTCCGGTCGTCATCCATCGAGGCGTCGTTGGCACGATGGAACGATTCGTTGCCTTCCTGCTGGAATATTATAAAGGCGCATTTCCGTTGTGGCTGGCCCCGGTTCAGGCGGTATTCCTGCCGATCGCTGATAAACATGCCGCTTATGCTGAAGAAGTGGCTGACCGATTCAGAGATCAAGGGATGCGCGTGGAGGTGGATGCCAGAAGTGAAAAAGTCGGCTACAAAATTCGGGAAGCCCAAATGCAAAAAATCCCGTACATGTTTGTCATTGGAGATAAAGAGGTGGAAGCGGGCAGTATTGCCGTGCGCAAGCGAGGGGAGGGCGATTTAGGGCCACGGCCGGTTGACGAAATGCTGGACAAGCTGTTGGCGGAGATTCAATCCAAGTTGACAAGATGAATGGCGCGTGCTAGTATGTAATCTAGAAATTCATCATCGGACACATAAAGTAGAAGCGACCCGCTTCTCACCTGAGCGACGCAAGTTGTCAGGTATCATGAGAGAAGAATTCAAATGCGGGCGTGGTATGCCCGCATTTTTCATTGGCGGTGGCTGTACGTATTTTATGGGTCCCCCGATAAACCATGGAGGTGTAAAACTATTAGCAAGACTTATTTGATTAATGAAAGTATTCGCGTCCGTGAAGTCCGCTTGATTGATGTGGATGGAAAACAAGTTGGCATCGTGCCAACGCGAAAAGCTCTACAAATGGCACAAGAGGCCAATCTCGACTTGGTCACTGTGGCGCCAAATGCGAAGCCCCCCGTGTGCCGCATTATGGACTATGGCAAATTTAAATTTGAACAGCAGAAGAAAGAAAAAGAAGCGAAGAAAAAACAACGCGTGATGAACGTCAAGGAAGTGCGCTTTAGCCCCAACATAGACGAGCATGACTATCATACGAAAATGCGCAACGTGCTTAAGTTTTTGAAAAAAGGAGATAAGGTCAAGTGTTCCATCCGCTTTAGAGGACGCCAAATTTCTCATGCGGATATGGGCAGGGAAGTGCTCTTGCGTTTGGCCGAAGATGCTTCCGAAGTAGGAGAAGTCGAAAAACAGCCCAAAATGGAAGGGCGCAGTATGGTCATGTTTCTCGTGCCGACCACGGAAAAATAAGCACTGAATACTGCATATAGCGAGTTTGTCTATATTATTTGTATATATCTAAGGACGGTTTCAAGGACACTTA
>CALBTX010000104.1 GCA_937967685.1 uncultured Bacillaceae bacterium
CAGACATGTAAACGTGCTGCCCAGACATGTAAAATAGTATAAAAGCATATGAGCTTCTCCCCGAAAATAGTGTACAATGATAGAAAGTGAATGGAAAGCGCAATTTAGGGGGAATCGCTGATGGATATGGGGTTTCGTTTAATTCAGGAGCAACAGCTGAAACTGACAATGACGCCGCAGCTGCGTCAGGCGATCACCATCCTGCAATATTCTGCGGCCGATCTCCTGCAGTATGTTCGTGAACAAACGGAACAAAATCCGCTGATTGAATTGGAAGAACCACAACTGATCAAAGCGGAGAATCTCCCTGAAAGCGGTGAGAGACCGTTATCCTGGGATGAGGAGAACGGCAGTACCTTTGCGGACATGTCTCGGAGCGACGAGTATGTCAACCCGATTGAATATTATGTCCGTAAGGATGAAAGTTTGCAGCAATATTTATTGGATCAAGTGCAGTTTCTTGATCTGCGGCAGAAAGAGAGGCAATTACTTGAGTTCCTGATCGGCAATGTGGATGAAAACGGGTATTTAGAGGCCGCATATGACACGTTGCCTGCCGACATCGTTTGTTCCGAAGCGGAGTGGGAAGAGGCTGTCGGGCGTCTTCAACAGTTGGAGCCTCACGGTGTGGGTGCACGAGACTTGCGGGAATGTTTGCTCATTCAGTTGCACCGCTCAGGAGTGAAAGACGAACATTGTGAACGGGTGATTCGTGATCATCTTCCCGACGTAGCCGCCAAACGCTTTCAAAAAATTGCCAATCATTTAAGAATCACTGTCGATGAAGTGGAACAAATCGTCGCTTTTATTAAAAGTTTTCAACCGAAACCGGGCGCCCTCTTTCAGGCGCATCCCCCGAAGTATATTATCCCCGATGTCATCGTCAGCCGCATCGCCCCCAAAAAATATGTGGTCCAGGTGAATGACACGGTATTGCCTCAAATTCATTTTAATGACGACTATAAGGAGTTGCAGACTCATCGGGAGGTCCGGTCGTTTGTGCGGGAGCATATTCAACATTACCAGTGGTTGATGCGCAGTATTGACCAGCGCAAACAAACCATTTTGAAGGTGACGGAAGCCATTGTGGAAAAGCAGCTTCCCTTTTTCGAAAAAGGCGTCTCTGAATTACAGCCTTTGTCCTTAAGGGAAATCGCGGAGCAATTAGATGTACACGAGTCAACGGTGTCCCGAGCAACGAATCAAAAATACGTCCAAACCCCGCGCGGGGTATTTGAGCTGAAATATTTCTTTGCCCAAAAAATCCCCACTTCCACAGGCGAACACACTTCGGATGCCCAAGTGAAACAAAAAATTCAAGCGCTCATCGAAGCAGAAGACCGGTCAAAGCCATTGTCAGACCAAAAAATCGCTGCCATGCTTCAGGCAGAAGGTATTCAGATTGCTCGCCGAACCGTGGCCAAATACCGTGACCAGCTGGGGATTTTGTCTTCCTCCAAAAGAAAAAAGCGGCGCTGATTGACCGCAGACTAAACTTGGGATTGTGTTCAATTGTGCGCTTATGATTGCCAATTCACCGCTGACCTGTTAAAATAAAACAAATCTTATTTTTTTGCCTTTAATGGGACATAATATGTCATACAGGGACATTTTATGTCCCTGTTGGGCAGGCATGATCTATTTGGATGCCATGTCTTTTGGGACACGACCAATTGGGCAGACATGACCTGTTTGGAAGGCATGCAATGATTTGAAGGATGGAGTTGAACCGGGGGTGTTCCATTGAAAGGAGGTTTGCTGTTTGCGTTTGATCGACGTTCAAAAAAGAATTGTTCCGGATATTCTTGAAGTCCTGCATAAACGTTATCGCATCTTGCAGTTCATCCGCTCTTCCCAACCGATCGGTCGGCGATCGCTGGCTCAGGCCATTGATTTGACGGAGCGCGTGCTGCGCAAGGAAACCGATTTTTTGAAAAATCAAGGTTTGCTGCATTTCTCCAGTGTGGGCATGCGTTTGAGTTCGGACGGCGAGCAAGTGTTGGGGAAGATGGATGAGTTCATGCGCCACTGGCTCGGCTTGACGGAATTAGAGCAGCGGTTGCAGCAGAGATTTGCCGTGCGTGAAGTCATCATCGTTCCCGGTGACAGTACACAATCGCCGTGGATCAAACATGATTTGGGACGGGCGGCCGCCTTGAAATTACAGCAGACAGCCCGGGAAAATTGGATTGTTTCCGTGGCCGGAGGAACGACGATGGCGGCAATTGCCGAAGCCTTGACGCCCCATCCCGTGCTCAAAACGCTGCACTATGTGCCTGCCAGAGGCGGATTGGGTGAAGATGTCGAAAATCAGGCCAGTACGATCTGTTCGTTGATGGCCGCACGGACCGGAGGACATTACCGGCTGCTGCACGTGCCCGATCAATTGAGCAAGGAAGCGTATGATTCACTGCTTGAAGACGAACAAATCCGCGAAATCGTTGAGCTGATCCGCTCCTCCAGCATCGTGCTTCACGGCATTGGAGAAGCTACGACCATGGCTAAACGCCGCAAGGCGGATGAAGCCTTTTTACAAAAATTAAAGGACGAAGAGGCGGTGGCCGAAGCTTTTGGCTATTATTTCAACAGTGAAGGGAAAATTATACATAAAATCCAAACCATCGGCTTAAAACTGCAAGACCTCAAACAAGCGGCTCATGTCATCGCCGTGGCCGGTGGGCGGGCCAAAGCGCAGGCCATTCTGGCCTTTTTGAAACAGGGGATGCATGATGTTCTGATTACGGATGAAGGGGCCGCCCGAGAGATGCTAGCGGTGTAGCCAGTCAGGATAGTGTACTGATCCAAAGATGTTAAGACGTTTATAAGCCTCTGACATGCGTCTGAGGACATTTCTTCTTTGAGAGAACGTTTGGTATCTTAGAACGTTTGGTATCTTAGAACATTTGGTATCTGGGGACATTTGCTATCTGGGGATAATTAGTATCTGAGGATCATGAGTATCAGGACATTTAAGTGAAGATCACTGGAAGAGAATCACTTGAGGGAGGCATATCAAATGACAGTAAAAATTGGAATTAATGGTTTTGGACGCATCGGCAGAAACGTATTCCGGGCCAGCTTGGCAAAACAATGGGCAGATGTGGAGATTGCGGCCATCAACGATTTAACCGATTCAGCCATGCTTGCCCACCTATTGGAATACGACAGCGTCCATGGCCGATTGAACAAGACCGTTGAACATACGGAAGAGGCCTTGATCGTCGACGGAAAAAAGATCCGGGTGTTGGCCGAACGGGATCCGGCTCAACTGCCCTGGAAAGAACTCGAAGTCGATATAGTCATCGAAAGTACAGGTCGATTCACGGCCAGAGCGGATGCGGCCAAACATCTAGAGGCCGGGGCCAAAAAAGTGGTCATTTCGGCACCAGCCAAAGAGGCTGATTTTGATGTCGTATTGGGCGTGAATGAAGACAAATATGATCCCGCCTCTCATCACGTCATTTCCAACGCTTCGTGCACGACAAACTGTCTGGCGCCGATTGTTAAAATATTGAATGAAACATACGGCATTCGCCGGGGAATGATGACGACCGTTCATTCCTATACGAATGACCAGCAAATTTTGGACTTGCCGCATAAAGATCCGCGTCGGGCGAGGGCCGCTGCCGAAAATATCATTCCGACGACGACCGGGGCGGCCAAAGCCGTCGCCTTGGTTCTGCCTGAAATGAAAGGCAAACTGAATGGATTTGCCATGCGTGTGCCGACGTCCAATGTGTCGGTGGTTGATTTAGTCGCCGAATTGGAGCAAAACGTGACCGTTGAAGAAGTGAATCGAACGCTGAGACAGGCTGCGGAAGGCCCGTTAGCAGGCCTGATGGCTTATTCCGAGAAACCGCTCGTTTCTTCCGATTATATTGGAGACCCTCATTCGGCCACGATCGATGCTTTGTCGACGATGGTCATTGAAGGCAATCTGGCCAAAGTGGTCGCCTGGTATGACAACGAATGGGGCTACTCTAATCGGATTGTTGATCTGGTTGAATATATGTGCCGGAAAGGATTATAATCTGATTGTGGAACAAATTGGGTCGCTTTTTGTCTGAAACGGACTGGAGGTTTTCGGGTTTGGAGAAAAAATCAGTGCGAGATATTCAAGTGCAAGGGAAGCGAGTCCTCTGTCGGGTTGACTTCAATGTCCCGCTGGATAACGGGGCCGTGGCCGATGACACCCGGATCCGGGCGGCCATCCCCACGATTACATATTTGCTTGAGCAGGGGGCCAAAGTTATTTTGATCAGTCATTTGGGACGTCCCCAGGGGCAGGTGGTCTCTTCCTTGAGAATGGATCCTGTGGCCGAACGTTTGGCACAACTGTTGGGCCAAAAAGTGGATAAATTGGACACCATTTGTGATGCGGACGTACATAAACATATCGCCGGCATGCGGGAAGGACACATGTTGCTTGTGGAAAATGTGCGTTTTGATCCGAGAGAAGAACGGAACGATCCCCAATTTGCCAAGCAATTGGCCGATTTGGCCGAGATTTTTGTTCACGATGCTTTCGGCACCGCTCATAGAGCCCATGCGTCCACGGAGGGGGTCGCTCACCATTTGCCTGCTGTGGCCGGCTTCCTGATGGAAAAAGAATTGCAAACGTTGGGCAAAGCGCTGCGGCAGCCGGAAAGGCCGTTCACCGCAATCATCGGCGGGGCCAAAGTTAAGGACAAAATCGGCGTGATCAAAAATTTGTTGGACAAAGTGGACCATCTGCTCATTGGCGGCGGTCTGTCCAATACGTTCATTAAAGCGATGGGCCATGATGTGGGCCAATCACTTCTCGAAGAAGATAAACTGGACTTGGCCCGGTCCTTAATCGAGCAGGCCAAAGTCAAAGGGGTCAATCTTGTTCTTCCGCTTGATTGCGTCATTGCCGACGCATTCTCGGAAAAGGCAGCCACCCAAGTCGTCGCTGTTGAGAACATACCCGCTGGATGGCAGGCGTTGGACTTGGGACCTAAAACCGTCGAACGTTTCAGGGACGTGATTTCGGCCTCCAAGCTTGTGATCTGGAATGGTCCGCTGGGCGTCTTTGAAATGGCGCCTTTTGCACGGGGGACAAACGCCGTGGCCAAGGCCGTGGCCGACTGTCAGGGAACGACGATTATCGGCGGGGGCGATTCCGCCGCCGCGGTGGAAAAAGCCGGTTTAACACGGCGGATGACTCACATTTCGACCGGCGGAGGAGCTTCGTTGGAATTGATGGAAGGCAAGGAACTCCCAGGCGTTGCCGTTTTGCAAAATAAATAACGCCATTCTTGTAAAGGGCATAAGGAGGAGACGGTATGAAGCGCAAACCGGTGATTGCCGGGAACTGGAAGATGAACAAAACGACGAGGGAAGCCATGCAGTTTGTCACTGCTCTGGAAGGAAAACTTCCGGACCCTGAAAAAGTGGAGGCGGTCATTTGTGCCCCTTATGTGCATCTCTCTTCCTTGGTGCACTGGGCAGAGCATCAAAACTTGAAGATCGGCGCACAAAATATGCATGAACGACAACACGGGGCGTACACGGGGGAAATCAGTCCGCTCATGCTGCAAGATTTAGGTGTGGAGTATGTCATCATCGGTCATTCCGAACGCAGGCAGTATTACAATGAGACGGACGAAAGCGTCAACTTGAAACTGTTGGCGGCCGTTCGGCATCACTTGACCCCGATCATTTGTGTGGGTGAACAGATGGCAGAGCGCGAAGCACAGCGCACGAAAGAAGTTGTCAGGAAACAAGTGGTCAGCGCCTTCCGTGATGTACCCGCCGAACAGGTGGCCCAAACGGTGATCGCCTATGAGCCGATTTGGGCGATCGGTACGGGAAAAACGGCGACGGTGGAAGATGCCAATGATGTCATCGGCTACATTCGGGCCGTGATTGGAGACCTTTATCATGCCCGGGCGGCCGACAGCATTCGCCTCTTGTACGGGGGGAGTGTTAAACCGGAAAACATTCGCTCCTTCATGAGTCAAGCAGACATTGACGGGGCTCTGGTCGGGGGAGCGAGTTTGGAGGCCGCCTCTTTTTTGCAATTGCTGGAGGGTGGACAATGAAACGAGCGAAACCCGTAGCCCTCATTATTTTGGACGGTTTTGCCCTGCGTGAGGAACGAGAAGCGAATGCCGTCGCCTTGGCTGACACCCCCCATTTTGATCGCTATTGGCAAACTTACCCGCATACTACTTTGTTGGCCAGCGGTGAAGCGGTCGGTCTGCCTCAAGGTCAGATGGGAAATTCGGAAGTGGGTCATTTGAATATCGGTGCGGGGCGGATTGTGTATCAGGATTTAACCCGAGTGAACAAATCGATTCGCGAAGGCACTTTTTTTAAAAATGACGTGATCCATCAGGCGATGGCGCATGTCAAACGTAAAGGAACCGCCCTTCATCTCTACGGTTTGCTTTCGGACGGCGGTGTACATAGTCATATTGACCACCTGTTCGCCCTTTTGGAACTGGCCGGACAAGAGAAAATCGAACGGGTGTATATTCATGCCTTTTTGGACGGACGGGATGTCGCCCCGGACAGTGCGGAGCAGTATATTAAACGGCTGCAAGCCAAAATGGATGAAGTCGGCGTCGGGGAGCTAGCGACCGTTCAAGGACGTTATTATGCGATGGATAGGGACAGACGCTGGGAGCGGACCGAAAAAGCGTATCGCGCCATGGTTTACGCGGAAGGACCGCGCTATCGCGATCCGCTTCAAGCCGTGCGTGATTCATACACCAACAGCATTTTTGATGAATTTGTGCTGCCGACCGTCATTGTCGATGACAGCGGCCAGCCCGTGGGACAGATCCGCTCCGAAGATGCCGTCATTTTTTATAACTTTCGTCCGGATCGAGCCATTCAAATCTCCCAAGTTTTTACAAACAAAGATTTCCGCGGTTTTGATCGGGGAGAACGCTTTCCGCACGACCTGTTTTACGTCTGTTTAACGCAGTTCAGCGAAGACATCGACGCTTATGTGGCCTACAAACCGACAGACCTGGATAATACGCTCGGCGAAGTTTTGACCCAGAACAACCTCAAACAACTGCGCATCGCTGAAACTGAAAAATATCCCCATGTCACTTTCTTTTTCAGCGGAGGCAGGGAGAAGCCGTTCGCAGGAGAAAAGCGCATCCTGATTGATTCGCCCAAAGTGGCCACTTACGATCTCAAGCCGGAAATGAGCGCTTACGAAGTCACCGCAGCATTGCTGGAAGAAATCAAAAAGAATGAACATGATGTCATCATTTTAAATTATGCCAATCCGGACATGGTCGGTCATTCCGGCAAGTTGGCACCGACCATCCGGGCCGTTGAAGCGGTGGATGAATGTTTGGGGAAAGTCGTCGACCAAATCATAGCCCAAGGGGGGCTGGCGGTCATTACCGCCGACCACGGCAACGCCGACCAGTTAACGGATGATGAAGGTCACCCCCATACCGCCCATACGACCAACCCTGTGCCGTGCATTGTGACCGACAAACGTTTACGCTTGCGGGAGGATGGCATCCTGGCCGATCTGGCCCCCACCCTGCTGGATATTTTGCAGCTTGACCAGCCGAAGGAAATGACCGGGAAGACACTGTTAAAGTAGAAGAGGCCGTCAAATAAGGGAAACAAGGAGTGGATAGTGATGAGCACCATTATTGAAGTGACCGGACGCCAAGTGCTTGATTCGCGCGGCAATCCGACCGTGGAAGTGGAGGTTCTGCTCGAGTCGGGGGCAGCCGGACGAGCGATTGTTCCTTCCGGAGCCTCCACCGGGGCCTATGAAGCGGTGGAACTACGGGACAAAGATGAGAATGTGTACCTCGGTAAAGGGGTATTGCAGGCCGTGGACAACGTCAACGAGGTGATCGCTCCCGAATTGATCGGTTTTGATGCGACGGATCAGATCGGCATAGACGAGATGATGATTGAATTGGACGGTACCGCCAATAAATCCAAGCTGGGCGCCAACGCCATTCTCGGTGTATCCATGGCTGTCGCCCGGGCGGCGGCGGAGGCGCTGGGCCTTGCGTTGTACGAATATCTCGGGGGCTTTAACGCCAAAACGCTACCGGTGCCGATGATGAATATTTTAAACGGCGGCGCACATGCGGACAACAATGTTGATTTTCAGGAGTTCATGGTCATGCCGGTCGGAGCGGACAGCTTCAGCCATGCTTTGCGCATGGGGACCGAAATTTTTCACCATTTAAAAAAGGTTTTGCAGGACAATGGTTTGAATACGGCTGTCGGTGACGAAGGGGGATTTGCGCCCAATCTTGGCTCCAACGAAGAGGCCATTCAAACGATACTGACGGCGATTGAAAAAGCGGGGTACAAGCCGGGCAAAGAAGTATTCCTCGCCTTGGATGTGGCCTCCTCGGAAATTTACGAAAACGGAAAATATCATTTGGCCGGAGAAGGCGTCAGCTATTCGACAGACGAGATGATTCGTTTTTATGCGCAATTGATCGACAAATATCCGATCATTTCTATTGAAGATGGCCTGTATGAGGACGATTGGCCAGGCTGGCGCAAGCTGACCGAAACGATCGGCGATAAAGTGCAGTTGGTCGGGGACGACCTGTTTGTGACCAATACGGAGCGGCTGCAAAAGGGGATAGACAGCGACACGGGGAACGCTATTCTCGTCAAAGTGAATCAGATCGGTACGCTCACGGAAACGTTTGACGCCATTGAAACGGCCAAGAGAGCAGGCTATACCGCGGTCATTTCCCATCGTTCGGGGGAAACGGAAGATACGACCATCGCTGACATTGCCGTGGCTGTCAATGCCGGTCAAATCAAGACGGGGGCCCCTTCGCGCACCGATCGGGTGGCGAAATACAACCAATTGCTGCGCATCGAAGAAAGATTGGCTGATGTCGGCCGTTACGCCGGACGGAGCGCTTTCTATAACTTGCGGGAAAAATAGGCGGCTTCTGCCCCTGTTCATTGTTCGGTCCAAGAATCTCAGTTTATTGATGTTCCAGGGATCTCACAAGGCGATTGAGATCCCTGAAAACCGAATTTGAAAACGATGTGCAAATGTGATACTTTAATAGTACTGTAAAAAGCGGATGTGCAGACTGGTTTTGCGGAGGTGTGAACGGATGGAAGTCTTTTTTAAAACGTTGTTGTTAATTGCCGGCATCATTTTGATTATCGTCGTGCTCTTACAATCCGGACGCAGTGCAGGGCTGTCCGGTGCCATCAGCGGAGCTTCCGAACAACTGTTGGGTAAGCAAAAAGCCCGCGGGATCAATGCTCTTCTGGAAAAACTGACCGTCGTCTTTGCTACGGTTTTCATCGTTTTGGCTTTGGTTGTTGCTTACATCGTTCAATAAATATCGGCGTGTGCATACACTAACAGCGGGAAAGCATCCTGCTGTTTTTTATTTCAGAGCAAGCAGGAGTGTGAAGCGGCATGAAAGGCTGTTTGTTGCTGCACGGTTTCACGGGAAGTCCTGACGAAGTCAGGCCTTTGGCCAGCCATTTACAGCATGAGACTGATTGGCTGATCCATACACCGACACTTCCCGGGCACGGCTCGGCTGAATCGTTAACAGATGTGGATTGGGAAGATTGGCAGACCTTCGCTGAACGGGCGTGTGAGGCTTTCTTGCAGCGCTGCGCAGCGCTGTCTGTGATTGGTTTTTCGATGGGGGGATTGTTGGCCGCACACCTGGCAGCCCGCTATCCGATTGAACGGCTCGTTTTGTTAAGTGCACCTGTTTTCTATCCTCATCCCCGGCAAATGCTTGAAGACGCCAAAACGATCGTCAGCGAAAAACCGGACCAACACCCTGCCTTGTATCAAGATTGGCGGCGTTATCGTCATAAAATAAAAACAACGCCCCTCAGGGCTGTTTTTCAGTTTCGAAAACTGGTCAAACATTTGCGGCCTCGTTTGCCACTTATTGACGTCCCGGTCTTGATCGTTCAAGGCAAAAAAGACAACGTTGTCAAACCATCCAGTGCGGAGTACATCTACAGACAAGTGCAGTCGGAAGAGAAAAACATTTTGTACTTGAACGATTCCAAACATCTCGTTTGCCATGGGCCTGATCGGCAGGCCCTGTTTGCCGCGGTGGAAAAATTCCTCTGTCATACGAGGGTGAGTTTATGAATGTCTCAATCGTGACGCCGACCCCCTTTTTTTATGAGGGACGGCCTGACAAACGGCATTTCGGTCTGCTGCTGATACATGGTTTTACCGGTTCGACGGTGGAAATGAAACCGATGGGACGTTACTTTCATCAGCAGGGTTATACGGTATGCGGCCCGTTGTTGAAAGGACATGGAACCACACCGGAGGACATGAATGAGACCAACTGGGTGGACTGGCTGGCCAGTGCCAAGGAAGGATATCAACGTTTAAAAGAAGCCGGTTGTGAGCATATTGGAGTAATAGGGTTATCGATGGGGGGCCTGCTCGCTTTAAAAATAGGCCAACACCTGCCGGTCATGGGCATTGTCACCTTGTGCGCCCCGCTGAAGGTGCGTGACAAACGCATCGGTTTGGCCAGGTATGTTCGGCGCATCCTTCCCTATAAAAAACGTATTGGCAGTAAAACGGACCACATTGAGGAGCAGTTATACGTCTATGAACGGACACCTGTATCCTGTATCGCCAGTTTACATGAGCTGATCCATAATGTGAGGAAGGCTCTGCCGTCTATCAACAAACCCGTTCTGATCGTGCAAGCGAAAGAAGATGAAACGGTCGATCCGATCAGCGCCCGGCTGATTTATGAACGAGTAGGCAGCCCGGACAAAAAAGTGGTCATCTTTAAACATTCCTCACATCTGATCACTCTCGATCGGGAACAAGATGTACTGCACGAAAAAGTGTCGGCCTTTATGCACGAACAGATAGCGAAAACCGGACAGACAGCGAAAAGGCAATAAGCCGCAGAGAGGAGTGCATGTCGATGTTGACGAAAGACGCGCTGCTGCAATTTTTTGAGGAAGAAGCATTTAAACCTTTGAGTGTTCACGAACTGGAGGAGACTTTAGGTATTGAATCGGCCGTTGAATTTAAACAACTGCTTAAAATGTTGAACGCTCTGGAAAACGAAGGTCAAATTTTGCGCACGAGGACAAACCGATACGGTGTTCCGGAACGGATGAATGTCGTCAGGGGCAGGGTTCAAGGGAATGCCCACGGGTACGCTTTTTTGATCACCGATACACCGGATGAACCGGATGTATTCATTAAAGAAAAAGATTTGAATGGCGCGATGCACAAAGATCTTGTGCTTGTCCGCCTCAATCGCCGCAGCGAAGGCCCCCGTATGGAAGGAGAGGTCATCAGGATTATTGAACGGGGGCTTGATCGATTGGTCGGCACATTTCAAGATCTGGAGACATACGGATTCGTCACACCCGATGATTCTCGGGTGAATGTGGACGTCTTCATTCCGAAAGAACATTTTCACGGGGCTGCGGACGGCCATAAAGTGGTGGTGACGATCAGCAAATATCCGCAAGGCCGGCGCAATCCCGAAGGGATTGTCACCCAAATCTTGGGACATAAAAATGATCCGGGTGTGGATATTTTATCCATTATTCATAAGTTTCAACTGCCCGAAACTTTCCCTGAGGACGTGTTGCATGAAGCTGAACGGATTGCCGATGACATTCAGCCTGAGGAGATGGAAAACCGCAGGGATTTGCGGGAGAAAACGATTGTCACCATTGATGGGGAAGACGCCAAAGATTTGGATGACGCCGTTTCTGTGGAAATGAACGAGGACGGCCATTACTTGCTCGGTGTGCATATCGCCGATGTCAGTCATTACGTGCGGGAGAATTCCCTGCTGGATAAAGAGGCGTTTAAAAGAGGGACAAGCGTTTATTTGGTGGACCGTGTCATCCCCATGCTGCCCCATCGGTTGTCCAACGGCATCTGCAGTTTGAATCCCGGCGTTGATCGCTTGGCGATCTCCTGTCAGATGGAGATCACGCCTGACGGTGAGATCATTGATCATGAGCTTTTTCCGAGCGTTATCCGTTCAGCAGAACGGATGACATATACGGCCGTCAGAGGCATTTTGGTCGATGAAGACAAGGAGATGCTTGACGCTTATGCAGAGCTTGTGCCTTTATTCAGACGAATGCAGGATGTGGCTCTCGTTTTGCGGGCCAAACGGATGCGCAGGGGAGCGATCGATTTTGATATGAAAGAAGCGCAAGTGTTGGTTGATGAAGAAGGGCATCCCCAGGATGTTGTCTTGCGTGAGCGTACCATCGCCGAACAAATCATTGAAGAATTTATGCTCGCTGCCAATGAGACGGTTGCGGAACATTTTCATTGGCTGGACGTTCCTTTTCTTTACCGTATTCATGAAGATCCCCAACCGCAGAAATTGCTAAGTTTCATGGAATTCATTTCCCATTTTGGGTATGTCATGCGCGGAACGAAAAATGAGATTCATCCCCGCTCGCTGCAACAGTTGTTGGAACAGATCAAAGATACGCCGGAAGAAAATGTGATCAGCAAGGTCATGCTCCGCTCGATGCGCCAAGCCCGTTATGCCCCGGAAAGTTTGGGTCATTTTGGTTTGGCCAGCGATTTTTACACGCATTTTACATCGCCGATCCGCCGCTATCCCGATTTGATCGTGCATCGCTTGATACGCACCTATCTGTTTAATCATGATCTGAGCGGGAAGACCCAAAAGCATTGGCAGGAGAAGATGCCCACCATTGCTGAACAATGTTCAGAATTGGAACGCCAAGCGGTGGATGCGGAGCGGGAAACAGATGATTTGAAAAAGGCGGAGTTTATGAAGGATAAGATCGGTGAGGAATTTGAAGGGATCATCAGCGGCGTAACTTCGTTTGGCATTTTTGTGGAGCTGCCGAACACTGTTGAAGGACTTGTCCATGTCAGCTATTTGACGGATGATTATTATCATTATCATGAGCAACAATATGCGATGATCGGGGAGCGCACCGGACGCATTTACCGTTTGGGGGATGTGGTCAAAGTGCGGGTGACCAATGTGAACGTTGAGGAACGCTCCGTCGATTTCGAACTGGTGGAAGCGAAAGGCAGACGCGAACGCCGTCAGAAAAAGAAAAACAAAAACGAAGCGGTTTTGGCTTTCAATGGCAAGAAAAAGGCGAAGAGGAAACGCACAAGAATGTGACGGCCTTAGATAATTTGACATCCAGTTTATAAAATGTAATATTAGTAATTGTCAGGTAATTCTTTCGACGATCATTGGGATCATTTGGATTCTGACTTGGGGATGAGCGGGGATGCATACATATTTTGTTGTCGTCCATCATTCTGGCATGACGTTAAAATATTTGCAAAACCATCCTTCTGCTGAAAGAATGGATGTCATTCACTTAAAAAAAGGAGACCAGTTGGAAATTACGAATGAAGGTTTTTATGTTCATGGTCTTGGATGGCTTATTTTAACCGTCATCAATGGACAGACGAAAATATTTGTGGTCTACAATGACCTGGAAAAGCATATACAGCAGAAGTTTATTTTAAATTCAGCTGATTTGGAAATCAAATTGAGCTTGTGGAGAGATCAAATTGATCAGTCTCTCAAAGAGCGTAATGTGGAATGGTTTAAGTTTATTTCAAGAAAATTAACCAGTTTAAAATCTGTGGGGTAACCTGTTCCTGTTTGCTGCTTTGAAAAAGATCTCATCTTAAATGCGCGAGTTGCCAATCCCGGAGGCCTCTTGTATAATGAATGGCGGACTCATGCGGAAAGAGGTGCTTTAGTCATGGCCCAAGGAATCAAAGTGGTTACCCAAAATAAAAAGGCGAGGCACGATTATCATATTGAAGACCGTTATGAAGCAGGCATTGTTTTAAGCGGTACAGAGATTAAATCGATTCGTGCCGGCAGGGTCAATCTCAAAGACAGCTTTGCCCGCATTCAAAACGGGGAAGTATATTTGATGAACATGCACATCAGTCCGTATGAGCAAGGCAATCGCTATAACCATGACCCGACCCGCAGCCGCAAATTGCTTTTGCATCGTCGTGAAATCGACAAGCTGGTCGGACTGACCAAAGAAAAAGGGTACGCACTCATTCCGTTGCGCATTTATTTGAAAAACGGCTTCGCCAAAGTCGAATTGGCTGTTGCCAAAGGGAAGAAACGGCATGACAAACGTCAGGTTTTGAAAGAAAAGGATGCCCAACGCCAAATCGAAAGGGCGTTTCGTGAGAGGCAGAAAATGTAATCTGTCCTGTCTATCAAGCGATTTGCCTAATTGGAGCAATCATGGTATACTATATGCCCACCTTATATGGGGGCGTTTTGGATTCGACGGGAATAGATCGAGCATTAGCTGCGAGCCGAGGGGTCGTCCTCGTTAAAACGCAACGCCAAGAATAACTGGCAAATCTAACGAAAACCTCGCAGTAGCTGCGTAACGCATACTGCGGCTCTGTCCGTCAATCGCTCACGTTGACGTGACAGGGTTCACCCTCTAGTGAGCTGCAGCACGGTTCTCCACCTGCGGATCGTGTCTAAGACAATCAGGTTAGTCTAAAGGGTGGCCTGTCGTTAGGCGTTCCTTTAGATGAAGCTGAAATATAACGACTACGCTCGTAGAGGCTAATGTGGCGATATTTTCGGACGTGGGTTCGAGTCCCACCGCCTCCACCAATATGATGAAAAAAACCACCGAGCAAGGTGGTTTTTTTGGTT
>CALBTX010000105.1 GCA_937967685.1 uncultured Bacillaceae bacterium
GACCTGATGAAAGTTAATCGTCACAAATAAGTCAATTGTTATCCCAAAGTCCATCGCTAGTCAAAGAGTCCAGCACTACAAAATTATTGTTCACAGGGAAGAGCTATGAAAAAAAGATACTTATGGTTTGCTCTCATTGTTCTGTCATTCATTTCTGTTTTTGTTGGCATCACGGATGTGTCACCGCTTGATCTTTTTCACTTAACGGATCACCAGATGCAAATTTTACTAGCCAGCAGAATCCCCAGGCTGATGAGTATCGTTATCGCCGGGTCCAGCATAAGCATATGTGGTCTCATCATGCAGCAGTTAACCAGGAATAAGTTCGTCTCCCCGACAACGGCGGGGACAATGGATTCGGCCAGATTGGGCATTCTTGTTTCCTTACTGCTGTTTACTGCGGCCAGTCCTTTGGTCAAGATGGTGGTGGCCTTCGTCTTTGCCTTGCTCGGCACGTTCATTTTTATGAAAATACTGGAAAAAATCAAGTTCAAAGACACGATTTTTATACCGTTGGTCGGCTTGATGTTTGGGAATATCCTTGGTTCAATCACGACCTTTCTGGCCTACAAGTATGATTTGATTCAGAATATGTCTTCCTGGCTGCATGGCGATTTTTCGATGATTGTGCAAGGCCAGTATGAAATACTGTACATCACCATTCCCTTGATTGTGCTTGCTTACCTGTTTGCCGATCGATTTACGGTTGCCGGAATGGGGGAGGATTTCTCCAAAAACTTAGGCTTGAACTATAGGCAAGTCGTGAATATCGGTTTAATTATCGTCGCTTTGGTCACGGCTTCAGTCGTTTTGACGGTCGGCATGATCCCGTTTCTCGGCCTGATCATCCCAAACATTGTCTCCATTTACCGCGGGGACCATCTGAAAAACAGCCTGTCACATACCGCATTACTTGGGGCCGTCTTTGTCCTGTTTTGTGACATTCTCGGTCGCATCATTATTTATCCGTACGAGATTTCCATCGGCCTCACCGTCGGTGTGTTGGGAAGCGGGATATTTGTTTATTTATTGATGAGGAGAAGGGCCTATGCGTCTTAAAGGGAAACTGGCCGTTTTAGCCGTGATGGCCGTGGCGACAGTGATCATTTACCTGTTTATCCAGGTGGGGAGTAACTGGGATTACGTTCTTCCGAGACGAGGGATGAAAGTTGTGGCCATGTTGCTCACCGCGGGGGCCATTGCCTTTTCAACCCTGGTGTTCATGACGATCACGAATAACCGGATCTTAACCCCGAGCATTATCGGCTTGGACTCGCTATATTTGTTGATTCAGACCGTTGTCATCTTTGCCTTTGGCTCCGCGACTTTGACGATGATGGACAGTCATTTTCAATTTTTGCTGACCATCGGCCTGATGGTGCTGTTTTCCGCCCTTTTGTACCAGGTGTTGTTCAAAAAAGAGGGGCAAAACATTTATTTTCTGTTACTCGTCGGTATCATTTTGGGCACTTTTTTTGAAAGCATCTCCACTTTCATGCAAGTGTTGATTGATCCGAACGAATTTCAAATCGTTCAGGACCGGATGTTTGCCAGTTTTAACAATGTGAACACCGACTTGCTTTGGATCGCTATCATCTCGGTCATTTTCGTGGCAATGTATTTAACCAGATTCGTTAAATATTTGGATGTGTTGTCGCTGGGCAGGGAGCAGGCGATTAATCTGGGCGTCGACTACGATGCGGTAGTCAAAAGATTGCTGACGGTGGTCGCCATCCTTATTTCCGTTTCCACCGCCCTGGTAGGACCGATTACCTTTCTCGGATTGCTTGTTGTCAACGTGGCTCATGAGTTTTTGAAAACCTATCGACACAACTATTTAATCGCCGGTTCCATCTTGATTGGCATCATCGCCGTCGTCGGGGGTCAGCTGATTGTTGAAAGGGTGTTTACCTTCTCGACAACGTTAAGCGTCATCATTAATTTTATCGGCGGGATTTACTTTATCTATTTACTGTTAAAGGAGAGTAAATCATGGTTAGCGTAAAAAATGTGACGAAAAAGTACGGCTCCAAAAAAGTCGTCGATCATGTATCTCTGAAGATCAAAAAAGGGAAGCTCACTTCGTTCATTGGCCCCAACGGGGCAGGCAAGAGCACCTTGATTTCGATGATCAGCCGCCTCATTGCCAGGGATGAAGGTGAGATCTATATTGATGATCGGGAAATCAGCACTTGTAAAAGCAATGATTTGGCCAAAAAAATCTCCATTCTCAAACAGTCCAACCATATCAATCTGCGCTTAACCGTCAAAGAGCTGGTCTCATTCGGGCGCTTTCCGTATTCACAGGGCCGGCTGACCGCCGAGGATATGGAGCAGATCAACAGGGCGATTCAATATGTCAATCTGGAAGATATTCAGGACAAATATTTGGATCAGTTGAGCGGGGGACAGCGACAGAGAGCCTATATTGCCATGGTCATTGCTCAAGATACGGAATACATTCTCTTGGACGAACCGCTGAACAATTTGGATATGAAGCATTCGGTGCAAATCATGAAGATACTTAGAAAACTCGTCGATGAAATGGGTAAAACCGTGATCATCGTCATTCATGATATTAATTTTGCTTCCGTTTATTCAGATTATATAGTTGCTTTGAAAGACGGTAAGATTATTAAAGAGGGACCTGCCGATGAAATCATTCATCAAGATGTACTGAAGGACATTTATGACATGGATATTAGTATCGAGCAGATTAACCGCTGTAAAATTTGTGTTTATTTCGCATAAGGCTCCAGGTTATTTCGCATAAGATTTCAGCTTATTTAAGTATAGGACTTCAGCTTATTGCCCGCAGCTTATTGCCCATAAGACTCAAGTAAAGGAAAAAGTTTGGGCCATTGTCCTTAAATCAGTTTAGAATCTATTGACAGCAGGAGGAATCCTGCTATGATATATATTGATAATGATTATCAATATCATTTTTAAATACACAATATGGGGTGATCATAATGAAGAAAGTCTGCTTGTTGTTGATCATGGCTGTTTTGGTCGTTTTCGCTGTGGCCTGTGGTTCGGACAGCTCCAACGAGGGCCCTGAAGGTGAGGAAGCTCAAGAGGCGAAGACAAACGAATCCGCTGAGGCAACGGATAATCAGTCCACTGGTGCGGAGACGGAAGAAGAGAGTGAAGAAATTGTCGTTCAGCACGAACTGGGGGAAACGCCGGTTAAGAAAAATCCTGAGAATATCGTTGTCTTTGATTACGGTATCCTTGATTCGTTGGATCGGTTGGGCGTTGAAGTGGCCGGCGTGGCTCAGGACAGTCTGCCTACATATCTTGCCAAATATGAGGATGATCAGTACGCCAATATCGGCAGTTTGAAAGAACCGGATTTTGAAAAAATTCACGAATTGCAGCCGGATTTAATCATCATTTCCGGAAGACAGGCCGAATTGTATGACCAGCTTTCGGAAATCGCTCCGACGATTCATTTGGGAGTGGATTTCACGCGCTATATGGATTCATTCCAGGAAAACATGAACACGTTGGGCGCCATTTTCGGTGCGGAAGATGAGATTGAAGAAGAACTGGCGGCAGTTGATGAAGCCATTCAAGCCTTGAATGAAAAAGCTTCAGCGAGCGGAGCAAACGCCCTGATCATTTTGGCCAATGACGGCAAAGTTAGTGCATACGGTCCAGATTCCCGCTTTGGATTTATTCATGATGTGTTCGGTTTTGCTCCCGTCGATGAAAATATTGAAGCGTCGACGCACGGGATGAGCATCTCTTTTGAGTATATCGTCGAAAAAGACCCGGATTATTTGTTTGTCATTGATCGGGGAGCTGTTGTCGGTGGTGAATCATCCGCTCAACAAATGCTGGAAAATGATCTCATTAAAAATACACAAGCGTACGAAAATGATCGCATCGTCTATTTAGATCCTGAGTTCTGGTATCTGTCCGGAGGCGGGCTGGTATCCGTTTCGGAAATGGTCAAGGAAGTGGACTCCAGTATAAAGTAAAGTTTAAAGTTTCTTATCTTCAGGCTGAGTCTCTTCATCAGTGAGAGATTATTTCAGATCAATGATCTTATAAAGTTATAAAAACGGCCTTAAATGAATATGCTGAACGTGGAGTAGCAAGTGAAAAAAGGTGTCTGCTGAAAGACACCTTTTTCTGCTTGCGTTTCTGCTTGCGCATGTGCTTAAAATGTATAAGCTTCATGTTCATGCGGTTTCCTTTTGAGCTTCCAGTTCAATTGAGATGTTCACATCTTCACCAACGAGGACACCGCCGGTCTCAAGCGTATTGTTCCAAGTGAGGCCAAAATCAGTGCGGTTGATTTTTCCTTCTGCGCTGAACCCGGCGACTTCATTGCCCCAGGGATCCTTTCCCTGCCCTTCGGCGGTGACGGTAAATGTCGCCGGTTTTGTTGTCCCGCGGATGGTCAAGTCTCCGGTGACGTCGTATTGGTTTTCTCCTTTTCTGACAATATTCGTGGACTTGAACGTCATTTTCGGATGGTTTTCCGCATCGAAGAAATCGGCCGATTTCAAGTGATTATCCCGGTCTTCGTTACGGGTGTCGATGCTGTTAATATCCACGCTGAATTCAATATTGGCCGTCGTCAAGTCTTCCGGATCGGCTTCCACTGAAGCCTCAAATTCGTGAAATGTCCCTTTGACTCTGGATACCATCATATGTCTAACTGAGAAATCAATACTTGTGTGTGCTGGATCTACTTTCCACTTCGTTTTGGCCATGACGTACATCCTCCCCATTTTTCCTCATGTCGGGCTGAGAGACGCTTTTGATCATCCGCCCCATGATTATTTTATGTAAGTAACTATACAATAATAAAGTAGTATTGTCAAATCAACCGCTCATGATAAGGGTGTGAAGAAAATCCATTGAAACAAGGAGCCGATCACCTTGCCCAGGACCATCGCCATTAACAACCACACAATGCGCCCGGCTAATCCGATGCGTTTGGCCAGTATGGGCCAAACGTTTAACACTTCGGTTAAAGCGGCGGCCAACATGCCGACGAACGCACCGGCGACCGCGCCGTAAACCATAGAAATGTCAAAAGGCAAAGCGAAGCGGACATCCCTTAACCCGCACCATGTCCAGAAGATCGTACCCACGATCAGCGCCCACTGATAGGCATGGGTAAAAGCTTGTGTTTTCGTAATTTGCGCCAAACGAGGAATGATATCGAGGACAATCAGAAAAGCGACCAGCCCTGCACCGACTACGACCCCGCCGGAAAATCCGGTGATGATGACCAGAAGGATGCTAAGGTGCGTCATCCAGCTTTTTTTGAACCTCCTTATTCTCATTCATGGCGATATAGTGATCCAAGTTTTGTTGATAATTAAATATTTCTACTTCTAAAGGACTGGGCTCCTCATTCAACCGTTTTTTAAACACATGGTTAAAAAATATGATCATCCCCGCGCCGATGCCGATCGAATACGGAATTTGCAATAAGAGAGGGTGAGGGTCTTCTTTGCCGGTCAGCATATGATAGATTTTTTGATGGACGGCCTGCATGCTGACGTCTTCATGGAAATTCATAATCGCTAAACCCGAACCGATGAAGAGCACCACCCAGACGAATAAGACGAGTAAAAATGTCGGCGATTTGGCAGGACGGACCACCTCGACGATCGCCTGACTCGGGCCAAAAGATTCAACGCTTAATTCCGGCGCGTGTGTTTTGATGAAACGAATGATTTGCATGACGTCGAGAACGACAAGTTGTTCGTCCTGATCGGTAATCGTATACACTGGTGTTTGGGTCAGCTTTGATTCATAGTCTGGATGAACAATATATTGGGCGATGTCCCCGAGGAACACCGGTTGATGCGGTTTAGCCTCCAGTTTGTGGCGCAAGCGAATATATATTTGCTGTTCCCGCCCCATGCCATCACCTCATTTAAGCACTGTGCTTTGGAATGATTC
Source organism: uncultured Bacillaceae bacterium (assembly GCA_937967685.1). Classification (GTDB taxonomy): domain Bacteria; phylum Bacillota; class Bacilli; order Caldalkalibacillales; family Caldalkalibacillaceae; genus CALBTX01. Next base: position 5,932 of record CALBTX010000105.1, read on the forward strand.
CCTGTAGTGTGCCCTTTTTTTTCAATACGATCCCTTCTATCCTTTTGGAACGGGGAAATGCTTTTTGATTGACATTTGGCTGAAAAGAGGTACAATTTATTTCGTATGCGAAAGATTCATCTGCGTAACAATTGATCAGCGAGTCTTCTATTTTAGCGTGAGCTTTTGGAGTAGGTGTTATTCATTGTGAACGAACAGGAAAAAATTTTGCATATTGTCCGCTCTTTCCGCAAAGTGAACCGGGCATTATACCAGCTCTTAAGCGAAGAAGCCAAAGCGCTGGAGACGACGGCCATTCAAATATTGGTCATGAGGGCTTTGGCCAAGTCTCCGGACATGAGTCTCGGAGAATTAGCTGAACGGCTTCAGGTCGGCAACAGCACGATGAGCGGAATCGTTGAGCGTCTTGTCCAAGCCGGGTTAGTCATCCGTGAACGCTCCCAAACTGATCGCCGCTCGTTAACGATGCGACTGACGCCCAAGGGGGAGGCGACACAACGAGAAGCGCATTTTTTATTTATGGAACGTTTATCCGGAATATTGCAGATCCCAGACGAGGATCTGCAGTATCTTTTAGACATGCATGATCTGATCTTGGAGAAACTGCAGTAGAAGGGGAGATGGCATCCAGTATGGCTCACACAGCAACAGAACAGAACGAGTATAGAAAGTATATTCCGATGATTGCCGTGATGATCTTGGGAGCCTTTGTATCTATCTTAAACCAAACCATTATTAATGTGGCTTTGCCGGAAATGATGGATGACCTCCATCTGACTCCGACCAGAGGGCAGTGGCTTGTCACTGTTTTTATGTTAGTTAACGGCATCTTGATTCCCCTGACCGCATTTCTCATGCAAAAATTTACCACAAGGCAACTTTTTATTACGGCCATGAGCTTGTTTGCGGCAGGCACTTTTTTGTGCGGGGCTGCCCCGGGCTTTGCCGTGCTCGTGTTGGGTAGGATTGTTCAGGCCTGTGGAGCAGGCATTATGATGCCTTTAATGATGAATGTTATCTTAACCGTATTTCCGGTGGAAAAGCGGGGCCGCGCCATGGGAGTTATCGGTGTGGCCATGGTTTTTGGTCCGGCCGTCGGGCCGACCCTTTCGGGATGGATCGTGCAAACATACTCTTGGCGGGTTGTCTTTTTTATCGTTCTGCCCATTGCTTTGCTCTGTCTCGTTCTCGCTTTATTTTTTATGAAAAATGTGACCAAATTAACCCATCCGAAAATCGATCTGCCGGGGGTGATCCTTTCTACGTTCGGATTTGGCGGCATATTATACGGTTTTAGCAGTGCGGGCGAAGTCGGGTGGGGGAGCCCTTTTGTTCTCGTTCCATTGCTGCTCGGAGCCCTTTCCCTGACATTATTTATCTGGCGTCAGTTACACGAAAAAACGCCGATGTTGGAGTTCAGGGTGTTTAAATACCACATGTTCACTTTGACATCGGTCATTAGCGGTGTGATCACGATGGCCATGTTCTCCGGCATGCTCCTTTTGCCTATTTATGTGCAAGACCTGCGCGGTTTTACCCCGCTCGAATCGGGACTCCTGCTCTTGCCCGGGGCGCTCGTCATGGGGATCATGTCCCCAGTGACCGGGTGGATTTTTGACAGAGTGGGAGCCAAATGGCTGGCCATTGTCGGATTGACCATCACTACGGTCACCACGTGGGAATTTGCCCATCTGACGGAAACGACAACGTATATGTTTCTCGTTGTCATGCATGCTTTGCGCATGTTAGGCCTATCCATGCTGATGATGCCGATTATGACCGCCGGATTAAATCAACTGCCTCAACGAATGAATCCGCATGGAACGGCGATGGCCAATACGTTGCGCATGATTTCCGGATCAGTAGGCACTGCGCTGCTCGTCACGGTGATGTCTATGCGGACGACTGATCATTTACGGGAGATGATGATTTCAAGGGGCATCTCTGCCGAAGACAGTCAACAACTCGCCCTCATCACCCAACAGGCGACCATTGCAGGCATTAACGATGCCTTTCTGGTGGCCACCGTCCTTTCTTTTGTTGCTTTGCTGCTGTCTTTCTTTATTAAACGCGTCCATCCTCCCCAGGAAGACCATAGGCTCAGTCCTGAAAATAAGGAGCAGGATACCGGCGTGCACAAGGTGCCCGCAACCGAAAGTTGATTTGTTCACATTTTTTTAAATGCTTGTTCACATTTTGATAAAGAAATCGCCTTGCTTGATCATTTACAATGGATGTTAAGACTTTTGAAGCAGTTCGTAAAAGGTGTGCGACATGTTCGCTATCTTCGAAAAGGACTAACGGATGACAGATGAAAAATGATTGGGCAAAGGGTGCATGTTTTTGAGTACACAGGCAAAGACACTTGTGAAGACAAAATATGTTGAACTGATTTGTGTCGCTTTGCTTATCCTGCTCATCATCATGACTCCGCCTGAATGGGAAAGAATGGAGTTTCTGTTTATTCTGCTCATACCCATCGTCTTGTCGGCAAAGCATTTTTGTTTTGAATATGACAAATTAAAAAAATCTATCGTTTACACGGGCATCTTTATTCTGACCAGTTTATTTTCTTATGCTTTGCACATCTGGCAGCTGACCTGGGAGCTGACCCACCCCAACGGTTTGTTTGGCTGGCAGATTAAGATCGATCCCCTGTTGTATGCCATTCCGTTCAATGACGGGATGTGGCTTCGGCAATTTTCAACCCCCGTGTTGAATGATTTGTTTGTATTGATTTATGCCCACGGTTTTGTCTTATGTCTGTTTGCCTTAGTGATATACTTTATCTTAAGCGGTCAACCGCACAAAATTGTACATGCCATGTTCGCCGGGCATTTCGTCCAATATTTGCTCATTCTCCCGTTTCATTTTTGGGTTGACGGGCATCAAGTGTGGCTGATCCAAAACCAAGTGGCGGGGACGCAGTTTGCCGATCCGATTGAAGGATACAGATCGGAAACGGAACCGATCGTCCCCAGTTTGAATCACGTCTTTCCGAGCATGCATACCTCGATTGCGACCGTCGTCATCATGATGGCTTTGCGGGAAGCTGCCCGGCCGGTCAAATGGTTTTTCGTCAGCCTGAACGCAGCCATTATCATTTCCACCGTTTATTTGGGTATTCACTGGGTGGTTGATGTGCTGGGCGGCATTATTTTTGGGATTTTCACCTTCAAGCTGGCGGAGCGGATCATGAACATAACATGGATAAAAAATCAACTTCGTCTTGAAAAAGATCGAGCGGTTATGACCACTGAAACGCATTCCAATCAGCTGAGCCAATGAAAGCTGATGGCACACATGATGAATTGAGATGTTGGAGGAAAAGGAATGAGAGATGGTGGAGGAAAAGGCATGAAAAAACGATTCCTGCTGGCCGGCAAGCTGGCTTGTGTGTTGATTCTCCTCTTTGGATGTCAACCAACCGATATTCAAGGAGACGGCGACATTGAAGGAGATGGCGATGGCGTTCAGCGTCAAGTATCCCAGAATGATAAAGGGCATAACGATGGAGTTCAGAACGCAGCAGGTGAGCAGGTCGCGGATCAAGGTGATGACGACACCATACGAGATGGTGAACATCAGGAGGAAGGCGGAGCGGCGCACGTCACAGAGGCACATCCTTCTGCTGATTCCGCAGAAGGTGATGCAGACGATAGGCCAAGCGCAAAGAGAGAGCCGGACGGTGCCGAGACGGCAAACGGAGAATCCCAAGCCCACTATTGGCAAGATCCTGATCATATTCTTGTCCTTGTCAATAAAGATTATGCTTTGCCTGAAGACTATGAACCGAAAGATCTCGTCAAACCGGATGTTCCGTTTATTTTCGAGGAAGATGTTCCCAAAAGATACTTGCGGAAAGAAGCCGCCCGCGCTTTAGAACAACTGTTTGCGGCTGCCGAGGAAAAACAGTTGCACCTGTTCGCCGTGTCGGGCTACCGTTCTTACGAACGTCAAGAAGCGATCTTTGCTTCGAATGCGGCCCAGCACGGGGAAGAAGAGGCCAACCAGTTCAGTGCCCGGGCGGGAGAAAGCGAACATCAGACGGGCTTGGTCATGGACGTCACTTCACCGGATGTGAATTATGATCTCGTGATCGAGTTTGGTGAGACAAAAGAAGGAAAGTGGCTGCAACAATTCGCTTCCGAATACGGTTTTATCATTCGCTATCCGCAAGGGAAAGAACATATTACCGGTTATCAGTATGAACCGTGGCATTTGCGGTATGTTGGCCGAACGGCGGCCAAAGAGATCATGGTGAACGATTTGACGCTGGAAGAGTACTTGGGTGAGGCGTCACAACATTCTGGTATGAATGAGGATGGCCACCGTGACGGTGGCGATTAACACCCCCGCAGATATAAATATTCTTTCGTAGCCATGTCCGTCTTCCTTCAAATGCATAAAAATGATCAGCTGTACGGCCACTTGCAGTATCGCCAGAACAACGACGAAAGGGATGGCAAATGAATTATCTATATTTTCACTGCTGATGGCGTAAAACGCGAGCACAGTCAGTGCGATCATTAAAGCAAAAGAGACGAGTAACTGTCGGAACTCCCGCCTGCTGATTTTTCTGCGCGGCAATTTTATCCCACCTTTCCCATCAAATAGACAACGGTGAAAATAAATACCCAGACGACGTCGATGAAATGCCAGTACAGACTGGCGACATAATATTTGGGGGCCGTTGTTAAGTTAATGCCCTTTTTCATCCCTTGCAGCTGTAAGAGAATGATCCATATCAGGCCAAACGTGACATGGGCGCCGTGACAGCCGACGAGTGTATAGAAGGCGGAGGAAAATGCGCTCGTTGAAAAGCGGAGCCCTTGATGAGCATATTCGACAAACTCGAAAATTTCGAAGGCGAGGAAACCGAAGCCGAGCAGTACGGTGAGCGTCAGCCAGCGCTGCATTTTGCGGTATTCATTGCTTTGCATGGCCCAGACCGCCAAAACACTCGTTAAGCTGCTCGTCAAAAGCAGCATGGTCATGATAAAAACCAACGGGAGACTAAACAGTTCCGCTCCGCTGGGGCCGTTTGCTGTTCCATCCCGCAGGGCCAAAAACGTGCCGAAGAATGAGGCAAAAAGTACCGTCTCCCCGCCGAGGAAAAACCAGACACCCAACACTTTATTTTTTCCTTCCAATGTGGCCCGTTCGGGATGTTCCGGAAGAGACGCCGACTGATTCGCTTTAATTCCCGTTTGCATTATGTTTCACGCTCCTTATTGTGCTCACTCGGTTCGATATGAATTCCTGGATCATCGATCAGGGAATGAATGGCCATGCAGCCGAACGCGATGACTAACCCGATGATACCGATGAGATAGGGGATGAATGAGTCTTCGTAAAACGAATGTAGGCAGAATCCCCAACCGGAAATAAATAAACCGAGAGCCATGATGAAAGGGATGATGCTCGGAGAGGGCATGTGTATGGGGCCCGGCGGCTCCGCTGCCGGCAGATCTTTCTTTCCTTCCATTTTGGCCAGCCAGTAAGCGTCCAGTCCGCGCACCTGCGGAATCTGGGCGAAATTATATTTCGGAACTGGGGTCGGTGTGGCCCACTCCAAGGTTCTGCCATCCCACGGATCGTGATCGGCTGGGACTCCGCGGATGGCCGTCATGATGATATTGATCAAAAGCAGAACTGAAGCCCCGCCCATCAGTAAAGAACCGACCGTGCTGATTAAATTGCCCGTATCCAATCCCTGGCCGCCAATGTAAGTGAAATATCTGCGCGGCATGCCCCACAACCCGAGGAAATGCTGGACGAAGAACGTTAAATGAAAGCCGATCAGAAACAGCCAGAATGTCGCTTTGCCGAGCGGCTCATTTAATTTGCGGTTAAACATTTTAGGCCACCAGTAATGCAGACCGGCAAAGACGGCCAGGACAACGCCTCCGACAATGACATAATGAAAATGGGCGACGACGAAATAGGAGTCATGATATTGATAGTCCGCCGGCGCGACACTGACCATCACCCCGGTGACGCCGCCCATGACAAACGTTGGGATGAAGCCTAAAGCCCACAAGCTGGCTGCCGTGAATTGAATGCGGCCGCCCCAGAGGGTAAACAACCAGTTGAAGATTTTGATCCCGGTGGGCACGGCGATGATCATCGTCGCGATACCGAAAAGCACATTGACAAATGGACCGAGTCCGACCGTAAACATATGGTGAGCCCAGACCATAAAGCCGACAAAGGCGATTAAAATCGTGGCAAACACCATCGCTTCATAACCGAACAGACGTTTTTTGGCAAAGGTTGGGATCACCTCAGAAATGATGCCGAAGGAAGGCAGAATCAAAATATACACTTCGGGATGTCCGAATATCCAAAATAAATGTTGCCAGATGATGACGTTGCCACCGGCCGCCACATCAAAAAAATTGGCATCGAAAATACGGTCGAACATGACCAGAAACAGTCCGGCCGTCAGCGGCGGGAAGGCGAACAGGATTAAAGCGGACATCGTTAACGCCGTCCAGGTAAACATGGGCATGCGCATGAGCGTCATCCCCGGGGCACGCATGTTAATAATCGTCACCAGGAAGTTGATGCCGGTGATGAGTGTCCCGAAACCGGATATTTGCAAGCCGAGCACATAAAAATCAATTCCGGAACCTTCATAGCCGCTGGAGAGGGGCACATAATTGGTCCAGCCCGCATTCGGCGCCCCGCCCATAAACCAGCTGACGTTTAAGAGCAGGGCTCCCAAAAGAAAGAGCCAAAATCCGAGAGCATTCAGGAAGGGAAAGGCCAAATCCCTGGCCCCGATTTGTAAAGGCACAATCGCATTCATGAAACCGACCAAGATGGGCATGGCAGCGAAAAAAATCATAATCGTGCCATGCATGGTTAACAGTTCGTTATATGTGAAAGCCGTCAAAAAGTCGTTTTCCGGAACCATGAGCTGAATGCGGATGAGCATGGCTTGTACGCCGGCGATGAGAAAGAACAGTCCTCCGCTCACTAAGTACATGATGCCGATTTTTTTATGGTCGACCGTGGTCAGCCATTCCCACAGCGTTTGACCAAACCCTTTTTTTCGATCTTTTTCGGGTTTTTGTTCTAATGTTGGTTGAGACATGAATGATCCTCCTTAACGATCTAATTCAATTGGCTTAAATATTCCACAAGCGCTGCAATATCTTCATCGGACAAGCCGAGTTCAGGTGCCCCGGGCATTAAGGCCCCTGGTTTCACTTCTCCCGGGTTGGCGATCCATTTGGCCAGGTTTTCGGGATTGTTTGTCAAATGATTGGCCAGCATTTCTCGATTGGCGAACAGAGCCAGGTTGGGGCCGCTCGGATTGCGCAGATCCGCCTCAAGCGAATGACAGGCGATACAGCTCTGTTGAAACAGATCACGACCTTGTTTGGCTAAGTCCGTGCTCGCTTGTTCGGGACGAAACGATTTCATGGACTGAACCCAGTCTTCGAACTCCTCGGGTTCCAAAGCAATGACCCGAAAATTCATCAAGGCGTGGGAAGCCCCGCAAAGTTCCGCACAGCGTCCTTCGTATACTCCAGGTTCATCCGCTTCGAAATACATCGGATTGATGATTCCCGGATTGGCATCCTGTTTGCCGGCCAGGGCGGGCGCCCAAAACGAGTGAATCACGTCATTCGATGTCAGTTCGAAATAAACGCGCTGATTCGTTGGTATGTATAGTTCGTTGGCCGTGTTAATTTCCAGATCCGGATAATCGAATTCCCACCAAAACGTATACGCGGTCACATTGACACGCAATCCATTTTCCGCCGCCTGTGCTGTCATCGGTTCCCGGTCGGCTTCGTCTTCGGGATAACTTTCGGACAATGAGAAGGTCGTCATCACAGTGGGTATGGCCAAAACTGTGATCAAGAGCACGGGAATGGCCGTCCACGTAATTTCAAGCAAGGTATTGCCGTTCACTTGCTTGGGGATATGATCATCTCCGGGACGTTGCCGATAACGAATTAAGACGTAGGCAAATATCACGAAAACGACGACCATCACGAAGGTCATGATGGTAATGCTTAACTTGATCAATGATAACTGTTCCGCGGCTACGGGTCCCCCGGGCAGTAAAGCTGACAGCGATGGGTCTCCGCATCCGGCAAGAAAGAGGATCCATGTTGGCAGAATAAGCTGAAGGCTTTTGCGCATCTCAATCTACACCACTTTCTCTTCGTAATTCGTTCGCTGCATTCGTTCAATTATTTTCCAACAATACCAGCAATAATATACTTCATCAGCGAAAATATCTTGGGCAAAAAATGGGAGGCTAATAATGAGGAAGCACAGGAAAACTATAAACAAACCAGAAACGAATACTCTATCCAGAAAGGCGCAGGAACAATAAGAAGGAGGCCATTGATCCATGCCTGACAGTCATGAACCGAAAAAAAAGTATTTTGTCGTTCCTCAAACGCGGGAGATTCTGGAGGAAAGGGACCAGCATACGTTTGAATTTGAAATCGAAGCCACGCCGGAAGAAATCAGCCGGCTTCAAGAATGGTTAACGGTGATGGATGCGAATGATTTTGAGACGTTTGTCAACGGTCATTTTTGGCTGATTGAAGAGACGCATCAAGACAATGAACAGTATGATCATGCCCTGCAAAATGTTTACGGGATGATTTATGATCTGGGGACGCCGGAGACGAAAAGAAAGATGGAGGAAATGGGGCTGATACGCTAACTTCGTGCTGGCCGTTCAATGAAATCAGTTC
>CALBTX010000106.1 GCA_937967685.1 uncultured Bacillaceae bacterium
TAAACCGATTTCCCTCAGGTATGAGACAACCTCTTGATGTTTTGGGTGCGGACCGTAAACTTCAAGAGACTCCTTGCTATCAAAACGAACGGTCAGCCCAATTTCAAAGCCTTGGCTTCTTTCCGAAAAGTTATAGCCTGCTTGAAGATCCATAATGCCCGGAATGTCTTGCTTAAGTCGCTTTAGTTTTTGGATGGCCTGATCTTTTTGTTCTGCGGATGTTTCCGGACCAAACTTGAGTATAACCATATGTTCGACCATATCAATACCTCCAACACATGTTTTGTTCTATAATAGTGGGTGTAGAGACAATGACGGCCGCAGCGACAATGATTGGCGTCATGACGAACCCATGTTCCCGCACGGCCCTCATGTCTTTTATATTATGACATACTTTGGTGTGCATTTGTTAAGGAGAACTGGCATATGTCGGCAAAAAAAATTTTGATTGTCGAAGATGAAGCGAAATTATCTCGTGTGCTACAGCTTGAACTGGAACATGAAGGGTATGCGGTCGACACCGCCCGCTCGGGCAAGATCGGCTTGGAGAAAGCGCAGCAAGCCGATTGGGATTTAATTTTACTGGATGTCATGCTCCCCGAGTTAAATGGTTTGGAAGTGTTAAGACGGATCCGAGCCAAAAACGATCTGCTGCCGATCATTTTACTTACGGCCAGGGATTCCTTGCCGGACAAAGTGAGCGGACTCGATCAAGGTGCAAATGATTATATTACGAAACCTTTTCAGATTGAAGAGCTGTTGGCGCGTATCCGTGCTGCCTTGCGCACGGGTCAAACACGGATTCGTCCAGAAGAAGAAAGGTTAACCGCCGGAGAGTTACAGGTGAACGTACAAACGCGCGAAGTGAGCCTGGGCGATGCACCGCTTGATTTGACACCCCGGGAATTTGATTTACTGGTATACCTTTTGCGCAACAAAAACCAGGTGCTCGCCAGGGAACAAATTTTATCCCGGGTATGGGGATTTGATCATGGCGGCGACACAAACGTCGTCGATGTGTATGTCCGTTATTTGCGCAAAAAAATCGATAACGGACGCAAGCAGTCCCTCATTCAAACCGTCAGGGGGGTTGGCTACAGCTTGAAGGAGTTTCCCGATGAAAATTAAGACGAAAATCCAGCTTTTTGCCACGATTTGGATACTCATTTTGCTGGTGATCATTAACTCCGCCATTTATTCTTTATTTTTAAAAATGTCGACGGACACCGAACTTGCGCGCGTTAAGGAACAGACCGAAATGATCGTGGCAACGTTGTACGGGGACGAAGACCAGGCGGAGATTTCCGCCGATCTTCTGAAAGCTTATGTCCCAGCCCATGGAATGATCAGAGTGATCGACAAACAAAACGATTCTTTGCTGACAATGACAAAAGAGGCGCATTTTGCAAATCTGCCTAAAAGCTTTAAACCGTACGAAAATGAGACGGTTTATGAGACAGATGATGGACAACGCTATGCCAGCGTTTCTTTCCCCATCATTTGGACGGATGGCACGGTTGTCACACTGGAGGTAACGGAAAGCCTTGAGGCGATTCAGGAGAACATGCACACTTTGCGCAACGTCTTGCTTTTTGCGTCTCTATTTGTTTTCATTCCGTTTATCATCGGGGGACGTTTGCTCAGCCATCTGATGCTTAAACCGATCACCTCCATGATTGAGACGATGCAAGACATTCAGCAACGGGGGGTTTTCAAAAGAATTCGACTGCATCGCGAAACGAAAGATGAATTGTCCAAGCTGGCGAACACATTCAATCAGATGATCGACCGATTGGAAAACAACTTTGCAAAACAACAGCAATTTGTCTCTGATGCATCTCATGAATTAAAAACACCGCTGACGATTATTGAAAGCTACTCAAACATGTTAAAAAGATGGGGGATGGAGAAAAGGGATGTTTTGGAAGAAGCCATCGAGGCCATATCCACGGAATCCGGTCGAATGAAAAAACTGATTGAGCAAATGCTTGCTTTGGCCAAAGATGAATCTGAAGGTGAATTACATTTGCAGAAGGTGGATCTTGTTCACTTGTGCCGTCAGGTGAGTCAACCGTTTGAACGCATCTATGAGCGGCCGGTTGATATTCAAAATACTGAAATCGACATTTTTGTTCTGGCCGATGAACAGAAGTTGAAACAAGTGTTGTACATCGTTCTGGATAATGCCCTGAAGTACAGCGATCAATCCGTACGACTCGAGATTGGCCGGGAGACGGATTTTGCGCTTTTAAAAGTGATAGATCAAGGTATGGGCATACCTGAAAAAGACCTACCCCATATTTTTGATCGTTTCTATCGTGTCGACAAAGCGCGCAGCCGGGAGACAGGGGGCGCGGGACTGGGGCTTTCCATCGCCCACCGTATCATCCAGGCACATCATGGGAAGATAGACGTTCAAAGCGAAGAGGGCCGGGGAACGACATTTGTGATTCGCCTGCCATTACTCCATCCAATGTCTTAACATATAATCATCAATTTCTCATCAAATTTTAATCAAATTCACAGTGAACCTTAATCTTCACGATTTATGATGGAATCAACAACATAAAGGAGGCGTTCACTGATGAATAAAACATGGATGAATAAAACATGGATCGCCGTACTGGTTGGCGCACTACTGGTCAGCCTGGTCGGTCTGGGCATCCAGCAAATCTCTGCCCATCCCGGGGAAACTCAGCTTACTTCAGCCGAAGTGAAGGAAATGATCGGGGAGAAATATCCAGGAAAAATCACTGAATTGGAGCTGGAACGGGAAGACGGCCAGCACGTCTATGAGGTCGAAATCGAAGGGGCACAAGGAGAATACGAATTAAAGCTGGATGCCACCAGCGGCGAAATACTGAAGTTGGAGGAAAAAGACGGCCGATCAGCTAGGAATGATTCCGGAAAATCGATTGCCGACACGGCGGACAGATCTGCGGCAAACGGTGCTGAATGGTCTGGCCAAACGCGCGAATCCACCCTTTCCAACGGCTCTCTAGCCAATCAGACGGATGAAAACAAAGGATCTGCCGCAAATGAATCCACCTATGGAGCGCGGATCAGCTTAGAAGAAGCAAAAGAAATTGCCCTGAAAGAGGTGCCGGGCAGGATCGAAGAAATTGAACTTGACGAGGATGACGGTTTGTTGATCTATGAGGTGGAAATCGAAACGAAGAACGGTGAAGCGGAAGTGGAAGTGAATGCCCACACGGGTGAGATTGTGATGATTTCTTTGGACGATTAAGATGAATCGATTTAATCTATATGACGCTATGACTTCGGGTTGCGAAAGTGTTCGTATTGCTACCCAAACAAGAGCACGGCTGAAAAGGAAACCGTGCTCTTGTTGC
>CALBTX010000107.1 GCA_937967685.1 uncultured Bacillaceae bacterium
AATTATTATTTATATAGAACGAAAGTGGGTGTATGAATGTGGATCAAGTTCATGTACACAATGTGTTTCTTTTTCGGGAATGTCTGATTGTCACTTTGGAGGTGAGTCGGTATGATCTTGGCGCACTGCAGGTGGAACGGTTGCAATGTTTTATTCATGATTTGGCTTCTGAGGATACGACCTCAACGATCCGTATCCCTGACTACATTCAGGCTGATTTACTCCAATGTATGGACTATTTTAAAAAAAGCAGAACGTGGCGGTGGATCCGCGCCGACTTTAGGCATATTATTTTTCATCTTGAAAGGTGTCTCAAACATTGACTGGCAACAAACACTGTACAGCGTGTTTGTTTTTTTGAAGAAAAATTTCATTTCTGGGACATTTATGGTACGGTTAAAATATACACCGTTGTCTGATAATCGGTCTGGGAGGGATCAATATGAAAGCGTTCATTCATCATGGCGCGCAAGGTTTGGCGGGTACTTCCTATACGGAAATGGAAGAGCGACAGCCCGGGCGCGGGGAAGTGAAAGTCAGGTTGAAAACAGCAGGGCTTAACCATAGGGATCTGTTTGTTCCCTATCGTCGAAAGCCGGAAGATCCTCCTGTCATTCTCGGTTCAGATGGAGCGGGAGTGATTGAGGGCGTTGGCCCGGATGTGCATCATGTTCGTCTGGGAGACGAAGTGATGATTAACCCAACACTGGGATGGCCGACAAAAAGCGCGGCACCGCCTAAGGGATATGAAATTTTGGGGCACCCGGATCACGGAACATTCGCGGAATATATCGTCATCTCCGCGGAAAATGTAGAGCAGAAACCAGAAGCGCTAACTTGGGAAGAAGCCGGCGTTCTCCCTTTGGCTGCTCTGACGGCATACCGGGCGTTATTTACGAGAGCGAAAGTACAGCCGGGACAAACGGTACTCATTCCCGGCATTGGCAGCGGCGTGGCTACATTTATGCTGCAAATGGCGAAAGCGGTCGGCGCACATGTTTACGTGACCTCCCGCAGCGAATTCAAAAGGAAAAAAGCCGAGGCGTTGGGCGCCGATAAAACGATAGACAGTCATGACGATTGGAATGCCAGTTTGCAAGGCGAAAAAGTAGATATTGTCATTGAAAGTGTCGGTGCCGCTACGTTCGAGAAATCGCTCAGACAGTTGCGTCCAGGAGGCACATTGGTGACATTCGGCGCAACAGCCGGGGAGGAGATCAAGCTGAACATCAGGTCGTTCTTTTACGGACAGTATAATATGTTAGGAACGACAATGGGAAGCACGGAAGAATTTCGAGAGATGCTTGACTTTATCAAAAAACATCGAATTAAGCCCATCATAGATAAGATGTATCCGTTAGCGGAAACATTGGATGCGCTCAAACGTTTGGACAAGGGAGAGCAGTTTGGTAAAATTGGCTTGTACATTGAATGATGTCGAATGATGTCCATCCAGGGACGGATTGTCGTCCTCATCGCTGATGGACTGAAGTCAGCACTGGAGGATATTTGGTTGTATGAAACGTTTGGAAGCACAGCTTAAACGCATTGATGGCAAAGGCTACAAAGCCTACAAAGATATCCAGGGCACGTATCAAGGAGACGGATACAAACTGCATATTGATTACGTGCAGGGCGATCCGTTTGCCAGTCCTTCGAGGATTCGTCTGGAAATTCCCCAAAGCAAGGCGCCGTTAAACAGCGCATGGTATCACAGCCCGCTTCGAAAAATCACACTGGAAGATTTCCTCACCCGTGAAATGGCTGCTGCGATCCGCAAGCTGGACGGAACGAAGATGGGAACGGGGAAAAGCGGTTTGATTGCCGTGGATACACCCGGTCAAGAAATATTGCCCCGAACATCGGCCGTGGTCAACGATGAACGGCTGGAGCTGCGTCTGTCTGTTGGTTTACCGGCCAGGGGACGCCAAATTTTAGGCAAGCAAGCCTGCCGCATGCTGCTCGAACAAATTCCGCAGGTGTTGGAAGAAGCGGTTTATCGATTGAATCGGGACCGGCTGGAGAGGCATATGCGGTGCACGGATCAGCAGGTAAGCATTCAAGATTATCTAGCAGAAAACGGCTATGTGGCCTTTATCGCCAACGGGGCCATCTTGCCCCGTGAGAGCGGTGCCAGCAACCGCCCTCTAAAGGGAGCGGGTGTGATTCCTTTTCAATCGCCGCCATCTCTTGAGGTGGCTATTCCGATTCCCCATGCCACTGAACCGATTCGGGGCATGGCCATCCCTGAAGGGATCACTTTAATTGTCGGAGGAGGCTATCACGGGAAAAGCACGTTGCTCAAAGCGATCGAACGGGGCGTTTACCGTCATATTCCCGGGGATGGGAGAGAATACGTCATCACCAACCCTTCCGCCTGCAAAATTCGGGCCGAGGACGGGCGCAGGGTGGAGAAAGTGAACATTTCCCCATTCATCTCCAATCTTCCTTACGGAAAAGACACGCGGCAATTCTCTACGGAAGATGCCAGCGGAAGCACGTCACAGGCGGCGAACATCGTGGAGGCGCTCGAAGTCGGCGCTCAAGTGCTGCTCATTGATGAAGATACGAGTGCGACTAATTTTATGATTCGCGATGCGCGCATGCAGCAACTGGTGGCCAAAGGAAAAGAACCGATTACGCCGTTCGTTGATAAAGTGCGTCAGTTGTATGAAGAATTGAACGTTTCCACCATTCTTGTTTTGGGAGGTTCTGGGGACTATCTGGATGTCGCTGATCAGGTGATCATGATGGATGAATATCGGCCGCTCGATGTCACTCAAAGAGCGAAAGACATCGCCTCTGTCTTTGAAAATCGGCGTGAACGGGAAGGGGGAGGACATTTTGGCCGTATCATTCAGCGCGTCCCGCTTCCGCAAAGTTTTGATGCCCGCAAAGGAAAAAAAGAAAAGGTGGACGCCAAAGGTTTACATACGATCATGTATGGCCGCCATTTGCTCGACTTAACTTTTGTGGAACAAATCGTCGATGCGAGCCAGACGCGAGCCTTGGCCCATATGATCCGCTGGTTGGCTAAGCATGAAGTGGACGGGGAAACATCCCTGTCCATGATGATTGACCGGTTGTATGAGAACATTGATAAAAAGGGGCTGGACTGCATCTCCCCGTATGGTGGACAACATCCCGGGGATCTGGCTTTGCCCAGGAAATACGAGCTGGCGGCGGCCATTAACCGCCTGCGCTCCCTGCGAGCCCGCTGAGTGTCAATTTTGATGTTCTGTATCGTTTTGAATGGCCGTCAACGCTTGAAAGTGCGGTTCTAAAGAGCGATACAAATCTTTGTAGATCAGATACATTCTTTGATAAGTTTCATGGTGCTCTGCTTGTGGTCGGTACGTTTTTTGCATGGGCACATGGGGGCGAATGGCTGATAAAGAATTGACTTCGCCCAAAGCATACAGGGCCACCCATGCCGCACCCCAGGCTGAACTTTGGTGACTTTGGGGAATTTCAACCTCGGTGTCGAAAATATCCGCCAAAATTTGCAGCCAAAGCGGTGAACGGGCAAATCCTCCGCCAGCCAAAATGCGCCGGTAAGCGCCAGCTAAACGGCGCAATGATTCGCCGATGTAATATAAATTATAAATGACGCCTTCCAACACGGCGCGAATCAAGTGGTGCCGTTGGTGGGTTTGTGTCAGACCGACAAAGCTGGCCCTGGCTCTTGCGTCCCAATGGGGAGCACGCTCTCCGTTTAAGAAAGGAAGAAAGAGCAGACCGTTTGCGCCGGGTTGTGCTTTTGACGCGGTTTCGGTCAGGTGCTCGAGGAATGCTTTGTCCGTTGTTGTCATGCGGCCTGTCTCGGATGGGCCGATGATGTTCCGCAGCCATTCCAGAACGATACCGCCGTTGTTCGTCGGGCCTCCCATGATCCACAAGTCCTGCGTAAAGGCGTAACAAAAGACCTCTTGCCACCGATCAACATGAGGGGTAGGCGACATTTGCCTGATCGCACCGCTTGTGCCCACCGTAATGGCCACCTCCCCCGGATCAACGGCACCAATGCCTAAGTTGGCCAGCGGCCCGTCACTGGCACCGATGACGAAAGGTAATTGGCGGGGAATGCCTATGGATTGAGCGATGTCCCTTTTCAGTCCTTGGACAACGGTTGTCGGGGATACGGGAACGGACAGCTCGTCCGCTGTAATGCCTGCCAGTTGCAAAGCTTCGGGTTCCCATTCGAGTGTATGGATATTGAACATCCCTGTGGCGGACGCAACGGAGTAATCCACGGCGGAAGAACCGAACCATCTCTGAAGGAGGTATTCTTTCACAGATAGGAACCGTTTCGCGTTCTTGTAAGGCGCGTATCCGCTTTCTTTCATCCACACCAATTTGGCCAGTGGAGACATCGGATGGATCGGCGTACCCGTTTTTTGATAAATGTGCGGATGTTTTTGTTTGATTCTTTGCGCTTGATCTCTACTTCTGCTGTCTGCCCAAATGATGACGGGGGAAAGCGGCTCAGTGTTTTCGTCCACACAGATGATGGAGTGCATCGCCGAGGACATGCCCACAGCGGATATGTCTGCAGACGAAATGTTCGCTCGAGTGACGGCGGATTTTAAGGAGGAAATGGCTGCCTGTTCGATTTGACGCGGATCTTGTTCCGCCCAAGCCGTTCGGGGGTAGGAGATCGAATAGCTGGATTCAGCTTCGGCAAGGACGTGGCCGGTATGCTCAAAGATCACGGCTTTCGTGCTTGTTGTACCGATATCGAGTCCCAGTACGTATGGTTTTTGCAATTTCAGCAGTCCTTTCCAGCAATTTTTACGCATTCTTTTTACACATTCATTATGCCACATCGTACAACAATATGTCCGCATGACGTACAACAATATCATGATGTAAACAATATGTGGGCATTAAAGGAGGATGCCTGTGTCCAAACCACAGATTGGAATTATCGGATTGGCCGTCATGGGGAAAAATTTAGCGTTAAATATTGAAAGTCACGGTTTTTCGGTCGCTTTATACAATCGGACTCCGGTAAAAACGGATGCCCTTTTGAAAGAAGCGTCGGACCGGAAATTTGTCGGCACCTATTCCATTGAAGAATTGGTCAATGCCTTGGCCTCTCCCCGAAAAATCATTTTGATGGTTAAGGCCGGTGAACCGACGGACGCCGTCATCGAACAGTTAAAACCGTTTTTGGACAAGGGAGATATTCTCATTGACGGCGGAAACGCCTTTTTTGAAGATACCCGCAGAAGACATCGGGATTTGGAGGCGGCAGGTATTCGCTATATCGGTGCAGGGATCTCCGGAGGGGAAGAGGGCGCATTGAAAGGCCCGGCCATTATGCCGGGTGGAGAGGTGGATGCTTACAAAGAGGTTGAACCGGTATTAACGGCCATCGCCGCAAAGGTGGACGGCGAGCCATGCTGCACATATATCGGACCGGATGGTGCCGGTCATTATGTGAAAATGGTTCATAATGGGATTGAATATGGCGATATGCAGCTGATTTGTGAGGCGTACCATCTTTTGCAGCATGCTTTAGGTTTGAGCGCAGTGGAGCTGCAGCCCATCTTTGCCGAATGGAACAAAGGGGAGCTGGACAGCTACTTAATGGAAATTACCGCTGACATTTTAGCGAAGGTGGATCCCGAAACGAACAAGCCGCTGGTTGATGTGATCTTGGATACCGCGGGACAGAAAGGAACGGGCAAATTAACAAGTCAGAGCGCTCTTGATCTGGGTGTCCCTCTGTCCATGATCACCGAATCCGTCTTTGCCCGCTTTATTTCCGCCCTGAAAGATGAACGAATGGAAGCGAGCAAGGTGTTGAAAGGCCCGGCGCCTGAACGTTTTCACGGTGATCGCCAAGCATTTATCGAGGACGTCAGAAGGGCTTTGTATGCCAGTAAGATTTGCTCTTATGCCCAAGGGTTTGCCCAATTGAAGGTTGCCTCAGAGGCGTATCACTGGGATTTGAATTTGGGTCAGCTGGCGATGATTTTTAGGGGGGGATGCATCATCAGAGCGCGCTTCTTGCAGAACATTAAAGAGGCGTATGATCACGATCCGCATTTAAAAAATCTGCTGCTTCATCCTTATTTTAGAGACAGTGTGGCCAAGTACCAGGCATCTTGGAGAAAAGTGGTAGCGTATGCCGTCTCCGCCGGGGTGCCGGTGCCCGCTTTGGCCAGCGCTTTAACATATTACGACAGCTACCGTTCGGAACGCCTGCCTGCCAACCTGTTGCAGGCTCAGAGGGATTATTTCGGAGCTCACACGTATCAACGGGTGGATAAAGCAGGAACGTTCCATACGGATTGGGCAAGCTTAGAATAAAACGGGAGGAGAACCAGTGATGAAATTGAAAGGGTTGACAGCCGTAGTGACCGGAGCCACATCCGGTATCGGCAGAGAGATTGCTTTGTTGTTTGCTCTGGAAGGGGCCCAAGTGGCCGTTGTCGGACGAAATGAGAAGCGCGGTGAAGATGTTGTTCAAGACATCGAGCACAAAGGTGGACGGGCCTCGTTTTTTAAAAGCGATTTAACCGTTGAATCATCGGTTGAAAAAATGGTCGCTGGAGTCGTCGAAGAGTACAAGCAGATTGATATTCTTGTCAATAACGCCGGGGTGGTGATCCCTGGTTCGATCACCGACATTGGATTTGAGGAATGGGAGAGAACATGGCAAGCGAATGTGACATCCGTCTATTTGACCAGCCGCTACGTTTTGCCGTACATGCTGGAAAGAAAGCAGGGCACGATTGTCAATATGGCTTCGGAAGCAGGCCTGAAAGGATTTAAGGACCGAGCAGCATACTGCTCGGCGAAAGCGGCCGTTGTAGGCATGACCAAAGCGATGGCTGTAGATCATTCCGAGAATGGCATACGGGTGAATTGTCTCTGTCCAGGGACCATTGAAACCGATATGGTGGCCAATATCATCCAGAACAGCCCTGATCCTGAGCAGACACGACAAATGATGCTCGATCGACGTTTGACACCCTTTTTAGGAACGACGGAAGAAATCGCTCAAGCCACTTTATTTCTCGCTTCACCCGAAGCACGATTTATGACCGGAGCGATTTTGTCCGTCGACGGCGGGGCTGCGGTCAAATAATACGCTTTAAAATTGAGCATACTAAAGGGATGTGTGAGAATTCCTGACCTAAAGGGATGTGAATCATATATGATTCATGTCCCTAATAATATACGATTTATTCCCTTTTTTAACCTTTTTTAAGCATTATCTGCACGTGAGCCATTTATAATCCTTTATATTGACTAAAATCATATATTTTATGTATAATACAAGAAGGCAAAATATAGGATGTTGAAAAAATAGGATGTTGAAATGAATGAAAAAAGAAATCGGGCAGGGCATGACGACGGAGTATGTCTACGATCTGTTGAAAGAGATGATTTTTGGCTGGAAATTACCACCCGGACAGAAAATTAACATCAATCATTTGGCTAAGACGTTCAATATTAGCACCATTCCGCTCAGGGAAGCGCTGTCTCGTCTGCATTCGACGAAGTTAGTCGTTTTCGAACCGAATAAAGGATATCGGGTCAGTGACATATTAAGCAGAAAAGGTATGGAAGACTTGTTGGAAGCCCGTGTCTTAATGGAGACGAACGCTGTTCGGCAAATCATAAGAGCCGAAGGGAAGCATCAAAAGGTCGCCGAGCAACTGAATCAAATACATCAAAAGATTTGCTCGATTCAGCTGGGTACGTTTGACAAGGAAGTGCTTGAATTTAATCAGCTGGACCGCCAATTCCATGCTCACCTGATGCAGGCCGCAGAAAATGCTTTTCTGTTCGAGGCGTATGAAGGGATGCACTGCCATCTGCATATCGCCCGATTTTATCATCTCAGGGGTGCGGTGGACAAGGAGGAAACGGTGGCCGAACATGCCGACATCATTGAAGCGATTCGAACAAGAGATGTCTATCGTGCCGAAAACGCTGTTTCAAAACACATTGAAGACGCTAAATATCGTTTGCTGGAAAATTAATTTTACTGACATTAAATGCTATGGGAGGAAGACAGCATGCAAACTTATGGACATTTTATTAATGGAGAATGGGTGGAGAGCAAAGAGACCATCCCGGTATTAGACAAGTATACTGGTGAAGAGTACGCGCGTATCGGCAAAGCTTCCAAAGAGATCGTGACCGAGGCTGTTGATCAGGCGCTGAAAACTTTCCAAACGAAAAAGTTAAGCCCTGCAGAGCGATATGAGATATTGATGAAAGCAGCGGAAATCTTCAAGGAACGCAAAGAGAAGCTGGCGATGATTTTAGTGCGAGAGGCCGGAAAAGTATTAAAAGATGCCCGCCAGGAGATTGAGCGCGGCATTCAAACGTTCATCGCCTCAGCGGAAGAGGCGAAAAGAATTGCCGGGAGAGGGATCCCTTTGGGACAACCGGGCAGCGAAAACAAAATGGCTTTCACCATTCGCGTTCCAGTTGGCGTTGTCGGGGCGATTACGCCGTTTAACTTTCCTTTTAACCTGACGGCTCACAAAGTTGGACCGGCCATTGCCGCAGGCAATACGGTTGTCTTAAAACCGGCACAGGTGACTCCGATCAGTGCCTGTGAGATGGTCGATATTTTAACGGAAGCGGGATTGCCGCCCGGTTTCCTCAATCTGGTGAATGGATCCGGGCGTGAAACGGGTGAGTACTTGTTAGAAGACGATCGCATTGCATTATTTACGTTTACCGGCAGTCCCGGCGTCGGACGTCATATCAAAAGTAAAACCGGCATACGTAAAGTAGCGCTTGAGCTTGGCAACAATTCCCCCAACATTGTTCATAAAGATGCCCCGGATGTGGATAAAGCGGTACAACTGTGTGTCACGAGAGGATTCTCCAACGCAGGGCAAGCGTGTATTTCCGTACAGCGCGTTTATGTCCATCGTGATTTGTACGAAAGTTTCACTCAAAAAGCCGTTGATGTGGCAAAGTCTTTGAAGGTGGGCAATCCGGAAGATCCGCAGACGGACATCGGACCGATGATCTCGGAAAACGAAGCCAAGCGGGCGGAAGCATGGATCCAGGAAGCCGTGCAACAAGGAGCGAAGGTCATCTGCGGGGGGAAAAGACACGGCGCCGTTCTGGAACCGACCATTCTTGTTGATGTAAAACCGGAGATGAAGGTCGTCTGTGAAGAAGTGTTTGCGCCGGTATTTACGATCGTACCCTATGATGATATTGACGATGCCTTCAGGCAAGCCCAAGATTCGAATTACGGTTTGCAGGCCGGCCTGTTTACTTCCGATTTGCAACTGGCGCTGCGTGCCGCACATGAGCTTCATTTCGGCGGTGTGATTATCAATGATGTTTCCACATACCGGGCTGATGTGATGCCTTACGGCGGTGTGAAAGACAG
>CALBTX010000108.1 GCA_937967685.1 uncultured Bacillaceae bacterium
AGGGGCAAAAGCTGCTTCTCAATCGGCTTTTGCTGTATCGGACTGACGAATTCATTATAATAAAGCGTTAATTTGTCATACGTTTCATCGGCAAACATATCGATGGCTTTGCCGGCTATGTCTTTAATCTCTGTCAAGGTTGGATTGTCCGAAAGTCCGGTGACTTCATGAACGACAGGCATGTTTCGTTTTTTGAAAAAGTCTCTTCCTTTGCGGCCGACAACAAAGAGTACATATTCCTCGGCGGATTGGTGCCTTTCGGCTATGTTTTGCATGACGAGCCGCAAAATTTGGGCGTTGTACGGACCGGCCAAACCTGTATCCGACGTAATGACAAAATATCCGGTTTTTTTCACCGGTCTGGCCTCAAGCATCGGATGGGAAAAATCCCGGGTGCCCGCCGCAATACTGGAAATGACTTCTTTTATTTTTTCCGTATAGGGGCGGGTGTTTTCCGCTCGTTCCTGCGCCCGGCGCAGCTTCGCCGCGGCGACCATTTCCATCGCTCGCGTAATTTGCCGCGTGTTTTGCACACTGCGGATTCGCCGCTTCAATTCACGGGTTCCTGCCACCGTTTATTCACCACCTTTATCCTGCATCCAGCGTCTGTGAGTGATGGCTGCGACATCACGTGCCAACATCGCCTAAGCCGAAGGATTGAAGCCTTTTTTAAATTCGCTGATCGCTTCATCCAGTTCTTTTTCATCCGGAAGGTTCCCTGTCTGGCGTATATGTTCCAACAGGTCATTTTTATTGCCTTCCACAAACGATAGCAGCTCAGCTTCAAAGCGAGCCACGTCTTCAACGGGAATATCGTCCAAATATCCTTTGGTTACCGCATAAAGGCTGATAACCTGCTTTTCAATATCCATCGGTTTGTTCTCATCTTGTTTTAAAATTTCAACCGTGCGCAGACCACGGTTCAATCTGGCCTGTGTGGCCTCATCCAAATCAGATCCGAACTGGGCGAACGCCTGCAATTCACGGTACTGAGCCAAATCAAGACGAAGGGTGCCAGCGACTTTATTCATCGCTTTAATTCGGGCACTGCCTCCGACACGAGAGACGGAAATTCCCACGTTGATCGCCGGGCGTACACCGGAGTAGAACAGATCTGACTCGAGGAAGATCTGTCCGTCTGTAATGGAGATGACGTTCGTGGGAATATATGCGGAAACGTCCCCGGCCTGGGTCTCGATAAAAGGCAATGCGGTTAATGACCCGCCGCCTTTTTCATCGTTCAGCTTAGCGGCGCGCTCCAACAGGCGCGAGTGCAAATAGAACACGTCACCGGGATATGCCTCGCGTCCGGGAGGACGTCTTAAGAGCAAGGAAAGCTCACGATAAGCGGTCGCTTGCTTGGATAAATCATCGTAAATGCACAGGACATGCTGTCCGTTATACATGAAATATTCACCCATTGCACATCCGGCATAGGGTGCTAAGTATTGCAATGGTGCCGGATCGGATGCACCCGCATTGACGACAATCGTATAATCCAATGCCTCATGTTGTCTGAGTTTTTCAACGACGCCGGCAACGGTCGATTGCTTCTGGCCAATGGCCACATAGATACAGATCATATCTTTCCCTTTCTGGTTTATGATCGTATCGATGGCAATCGTCGTTTTTCCCGTTTGGCGGTCCCCGATGATCAATTCCCGCTGTCCGCGTCCGATGGGAATCATCGAGTCGATCGCTTTAATCCCCGTTTGCATCGGCTCATGGACGGATTTGCGATCCATGACCCCCGGCGCAGGAGATTCAACGGGACGATATTCAGTCGTTTCAATCGGCCCGCGCCCATCCAACGGTTGGCCCAATGGATTGACGACACGTCCCAACAAAGCTTCACCTACGGGCACTTCCATAATTCTTCCCGTTCGTTTCACCTGGCTCCCTTCACGGATTTCCGTAAAAGGACCCATAATAACAATACCGACGTTGTCTTCTTCTAAGTTTTGGGCCATGCCCATCACACCGTTATCAAACTCAAGCAGCTCACCGGCCATGACGTTTTCCAATCCGTGGACACGGGCAATGCCGTCTCCGACGGTGATGACTGTACCGACGTCGGCCACTTCGAGTTGCGTGTCAAACTGTTCGATCTGCTTCTTGATTAATGAACTGATTTCTTCTGGTCTTATACTCATCCATTTCACCCCAATCTGCTAGCTTTACACATTGACAACGCGTTTTTTGAAACGGTTCATTTTGCCTTGAATGCTGCCATCGTAAATTCGGTCGCCAATTTTGACCGAAACACCGCCGATCAAGGATGGATCGACCCGGTTGTGTATGCGGATGGTCTTTCCGGTTAACTGGCCAAAGTGTTCGGCCAAACGTTTGCTTTCTGCGTCTGTCAGTGGTTTGACCGTATGCACATAAGCGTCTTCCAATCCCCGTTCCCTGTTGGCCAGACGTACATAGCTGTCGAAAATATCATGCAGTTCATTTTCGCGATCCCGGTCTATTAAGACGTTGAGAAAGGTAATCATCGTCTGGGACAATTTGTCCGCAAAGATCGTTTCGATTTGTTTCTTTTTTGTGTCTCCATCGATTAACGGGTGGTGCAGCAACTTTAAAAAATCAGGGTGCTCCGCAAACAACTGATCCAAGAGTGCAAGTTCTTGTTCAACGGTTTCCAACTGCTGCTTGTCTTTGGCCACTTCAAACAGTGCTTTGGCATAACGTTTGGCTACTGCACCCATTGTTTATTCCCTACCTCTTTCAAATAGTTCTGCAAAAGCTCTTCTTGCTGTTTGGCATCAATTTCTTTTTCAATGATTTTGCTGGCCAAAAGGACGGACAGCTGCCCGACTTCTTTGCGCAGCGCCTCAACGGCCTGTTCTTTTTCCCGATTCATTTCCGCCCGAGCGACATTTTTGAACTGTTCGGCTTCTTGTTTTGCCGTCTCTATGATTTCGGCCGCCTGTTTCTCACTCGTCACGCGGGCATTTTCAAGGATTTGCGAAGCGTCTTTGCGCGCTTGTTCAAGCATTTGCTGTTGCTCCTTGAACAATTTCTCGGCTTCCGCACGGTTTTTTTCGGCGGTGTCCAAGTCCTCGGCAATTTTTTGCTGGCGTTTTTCCATAACCCCCAACAAGGGTTTTAAGGCATATTTACGCAAAAGGGCTAGCAAGATGATAAACATGGCCAACTGATAGAAGGCCGTACCCCACTGTATCGAATTGAACAGTTCCACGCACTTCACTCCTTTCTTTCATCTCATGCTGTCAACTGTCAAATTCGGCTAACATAAGCAATGGCGAAGGTCCAGAGAGAACCCCGCCATTGATCATATCCCGTGGATTAACCAAAAAGTGCGATTAAAGCCACAACAACCGCAAAGATTGGAATAGCCTCTACCAAGCCGATACCAATGAACATGATCGTTTGCAACGTTCCGCGGGCTTCCGGTTGACGGGAAACTCCCTCTACGGTACGCCCAACGATCATTCCATTACCAACACCTGCTCCAATCGCAGCCAACCCTACAGCGATGGCCGCCGCCAAAACTCCTAGTTCCATGATGATAATCCTCCCTTTATTTTTTATACAGATATATAATGATGTTCTATTATTCAAACCTCAAGTGAATCCTGAGATTTAAAACCAGACGAAAGATATACATGCCAAGCATTAATGGTCGATGCGGTGAGCCATATAGGCCATCGTTAAGATAAGGAATATGAAAGATTGAATGGCCCCGATAAAGATACTGAATGCTTGCCAGGCGATCATCGGCACAGCCAGCCCGACGATGCCCACTATGCCAAAGCCAACAGCTCCGGCAAGCAAGCCCAGCATGACTTCACCCGCATAGATGTTGCCAAAAAGACGCAAGCCCAGCGTCAACGTATTGGCCAACTGTTCGATAATGTTTAACGGGGTCAGCCACCATTGAGGTTTAGTGTAACTTTTCAAATATCCTCCAACACCGTGCGTGCGCAGTCCATAAAACTGGGTTAAGAGAATGACGGTGACCGATAGGGTTAACGTCACGTGGGGATCGGCAGTCGGAGATTTCCACCATAATGTGGCGTGGTGCCCACCTTCTGCCCCTTCTTCGTCATACGCCTCTTCAACCACTTCATCTGGACCTTGTTCGGCCAATTCCTGTTCTGCTGCTGCACGAGCAAAATCGTCCTCCACCAAAATAGCGACAGGCAAGCCCAACATATTGGAAACAAAAATGAACATCAACAGGGTCAATCCCAGAGCAATGAATTTTTCCCCTTTTTTCAAATCCATCGTACTGGCGATCGTGTTGCGCACAAACTCAATGACCCATTCCATAAAATTTTGCATTCCCGCCGGTTTGGCAGCAGTGGCCGCTTTGGCCCCGGAAACAGCGATAATAAAGACAATGATTGCGGCAACGGTCGTCATCAGCATCGTGGACAGATTGAAGTCTAATCCCAGCCAAGTGACGACAGGGTTAGTATGCACAACGCTTCACCCCTTTCTCCTTCTTTCGCATTTTAGTATGCATGTAAATGGCGTCAATATAAGTAATCATGGTGGGAAGTAATAAGCCAATCATCATTCCGCTTAATGAAAAGGTGTCGGGAAATTGAAGGGCGATGATTGCAGCAAGAATGGCTAGACTAAATCGCGAGGATGTGCCCAGGGTAACACGTCTTTTTTGACCTTTATATTGCAGTGCGGCTTGCACAACTCGGTGAACTTTCCAGGCCAAAAAAAGAACACTTAACAACGCAAAAAAAGTGCCCAAGATCAATCCTGCAAACCACTCTGTGGCAGGTGTAAAACCCCAGCCCAGAAAGGATGCAGCCAAAATGAAAAACGTCCCTTGTATCACGCGTTTAATACGATATACGTAGTTGTCATTCATTGTCATGCGCTCCTAAAAATCGTCTGATGATAGGGATGAGCGTCAGCATCCCCAAACACATGCCTAAAAGCAAACCGACGATCATCCACCAGGGAGCCGTCCCGAAATACATGTCCACCTTGCGACCCACCCAGGCCCCCAGAATCGTACATATCGCTATATCCAGACCGATCAAGCTGACCAGCGACACAGCTTTCCACGGGGACGACGGGCCCTGCACATGAATGACCTCCATAGTTATATGTATTTTCGTCGACAATTCGGAGCAGAAACGACTGCTGCAAAAACAAGCTTTCAGTGATTTTCATCACACTTTTAACATCTTACAATAGCGGTATATGTTTGTCAACGAAGACTGGAAGCAAGTCATAAAATGGTCACAAAAAACCGGAAAGAGCGTTTCAATCACGGTCTTTCCGGTTCGCTTGACATTCCAAAATTTTTAACCTTGAGCGCCGGCATCTTGTTCTTGTCCGGCCGGTTCTTCAACGTCTGCG
>CALBTX010000109.1 GCA_937967685.1 uncultured Bacillaceae bacterium
ACATGATCTGCCTGCTTTCTTATACATGATCTGCCTGGCACATGATCGCCCTTTCACATTATCTGCCCATCCAGCCTCCGTCCACGACTAAAATGTGGCCGTCGACATAATTGGAAGCTTCCGAAGCGAGAAAAACGACAGCCCCTTTAAAATCTTCGGGCGTTCCCCACCGCCCGGCCGGTATTCTTTCCGTGATCTGCCGGTTGCGCGTTTCATCTTCTTGCAGGGCCGTGTTCATATCTGTCGCGATGTAACCCGGGGCGATGGCGTTAACGTTCACCCCTTGAGGCGCCCACTCATTGGCCAATGCTTTCGTCAGCTGGGCGACCCCGCCTTTGGCAGCGGCGTAAGCCGGAACGGTCAATCCGCCTTGGAAGGAGAGCAATGAAGCGATATTAATAATTTTTCCTTTCCCTTGTTTGAGCATGTACCGTCCGGCTTGCTGACAAAGCAGCCACACCGTTTTTAAATTGACATGAATCACATCGTCCCAATCCGCTTCAGAAAACTCCACGGAAGGTGAACGGCGTTGAATTCCGGCGTTGTTAACCAGGATGTCGATCCTGCCAAACTCGGAGACGACCTGGGGTATCGCCGCTTTGACTTGTTCCGTTTGCGTCATGTCACAAGGAATGATGGCGCATTTGCGTCCGAGCTGCTCTATGTCCTCTTTGACCCGCGTATCATCCGCTGAACGTTGCAAGAGGGCGACGTCTGCTCCTGCTTCGGCTAAGGCCCTGGCCATCGCTCGCCCGATCCCCCTCGTCGGTCCGGTAATGGCCGCCACCTTACCATTTAATTGAAATAAATCCAGTATCATGAACAAATCGACTCCTTCTTGATCGCTGTGGATCTTGAATATCGGTGTGCTTAAGGTTGAATAAGTATTTTGAGCGAAGTTTCGGTATTTTGCATCAGTTCAAATCCCTTGCCGATCTCTTCTAAAGGCATTCGGTGTGAGATCAAGGCTGAAAAGTCGATGTCTCCTCCAGCTAATAAACGGATGGCGTGTTGGAAATCAGCTCTCGTGTAACAGCGTGTCGTCGTCAAGGATTTTTCCTGAAAATGCATCGCTGCCAGATCAATGGCCGGGGGCTTTTTAAACATGCTGACCACTGTGATTTGTCCCTGAATCTTGGCTAATGCCACCATTTGTGTGGCAGTCTCTTCCGTTCCGGCCACTTCAAAAACGACGTCCGCACCGATGCCATCTGTCCGGGCAAGGACTTCCTCGATCACGTTCACTTTTTTGGCATCCAGGGCGGTAAAGCCAAACGACTCTGCTTTCCGCAGGCGGAACGGGCTGATATCGGAAACGATCACTTGAGCAGCTCCTGCCTCCCGGGCTAACAGGGCCACAATTAATCCAATCGGGCCGCAGCCCAGCACGACGGCGGTGTCACCGATTTGCAGAGCGGAACGGCGAATGGTGTGCACACCTACGGCGACCGGTTCCGCTAAAGCGGCAAGGTCTGCGCTTAACTTTTGTGGAACGGGATGTAAGCGATGTAAAGGGACGGTGACGTATTCGGCAAATCCGCCGTGGGAGTCAATCCCGATTAAACGCAATTGTTTGCAGACATGGGTTTGTCCTCGTACACACGCTGCACAGCGTCCACAACTCAACGTCGGTTCAATAATGACCCGATCTCCCACGGCAAAGGCAGGGGGGATTGATCCAAGATGCGGATCAGCGGGGTCCGCCGCCATTTCGACAATCTCTCCGCTGAACTCATGGCACATGACCAGCGGTGCTTTGGCCCGAGGATGTTTGCCTGCATAAATCATCATGTCCGTGCCGCAGATGCCGCCATAAGCGACCTTAACCAGTGCTTCTCCCTGGCGGGGAGAAGGTTTCTCCAATTCTCCGACGGAAACTTGCTTTGCTCCAAGGTATATTCCGGCCCTCAGTGTCTATTCCTCCTGTTCGTTGACTAAGATTGACTAAAGCATGGCGGGAGGCATCTGTGCGCAGCGGGCGCAACAAGGATGCGTCGCCCATGAGAGTGCTCATTTTTTGAATAAATTGACAAAAGGGATGATCTATGTAATATACTAGATATTACAAATCTGTTTGTAAAGACTTTTGGTGAAGATGATGGAAGGGCAAACCATTCATTTTGACAAGCGCAGTTTATGTGAGCGCATCTATGCCCATTTGCGGAATAAAATCATGCATAACGAATTGCAAGCGGGTTCCCGCATTCATTATGATCAATTGATGGAAGAGCTGGGGGTGAGCCGCACTCCGTTAAGAGATGCTTTGAAAGCATTGCAGCAGGACGGTTTTATAGAAGTTAAGCCAAGATCGGGCACTTTCGTCAATACACCCAAATTGAAAGATATCGTTGAAATTTATGACTTGCGCAAGGCTTTGGAATCGCTTGCCATTGAGCTGGCTTGGCCGAACATCCCCGAGTCTGTTCTTCACGAGTTGCGGGCAGAGTGCGATCAGGCGGATCAGTGGATCAAAGCGGAGCAGTTCGCCCCTTTTTTTGAAGCTGATCGCAAATTTCACCGAACGTTAATCAGCTATTCGAAAAATGAGCGTTTAATGCAAATGATGGAAAAACTGGAGATACAAGTCACCAGGTTCCGCATCATGATGACCACGAATGCAAAGCGACCGGCTCAAGCCAATGAGCAGCATAAACAAATCATTGCGGCGTTGCAAAACGGAGACGTTCCACATGCCCGAGCGATGATGGAGAAGCACGTGCAGGAAATGAAACAGTTCATGATTAAAGATTTTTCATAACGCAAGCATCGAGCTATAGGGGGAATCCGAACATTGATTTACGAAATGCGCACGTATACGGTCAAAGTGGGTCAATTGCAAACGTATTTGAAGCATTTTGAAGACGTCGGCTTGCCGATTATTTCTAAGTATGCGCAGTTAGTCGGTTACTGGTATACAGAGATCGGTGAACTTAACCAGGTTGTACACATCTGGGAATATGAAAGTTTGGACCAAAGAAAGGAAGCGAGAGAGGCGCTGTACAATGACCCGGAGTGGGTGGAAAAATTTTTACCTTTGGGACAGCCCCTCTTGGAAAAACAAGAGAATAAGATCATGTATGCGGCCCATTTTTCACCGATTCGCTAAATGAGATTCGCAAAATGATTGGTAAAAGGGTGTTGCCCTGAGTGCATGATTCATTTTTCAGCTCCATTTCCATTTAAATAGAGACTGACCGAAACGTGAATTCATTTGTGTGGCTTTGTCTGCCACGCTTTTTTATTGTTTATTTTTAAGGCAAGGCAACTGGTTTAAAGAACATAACGGAAAATAAGGCGCAAATATGATTTCTATTAGCAAGAATTTTTCTAAAAATACTTACGTAATGATTGAAAAATAACGACGATATGATATAATTTTAATAAAATTTAAATAAACAATATTTTTGAAATATTTAAAAGGTGAATTTTATGGTTCGAGCCCTCGGCGAATTTAAACAAGAGCTCATTAAAGATTATAATGATATCAACTTACGGATGTTTAATACGGGTGTTAAACGTCACAAAGTTGATATTCTTGGGAACAAGGTGATTATTCTTTCCTTGCATAAAAGAATTAACTCTTTAAAATATATGGATGAGAAAAATCGCTTTGTCACCAGAATAACAGATGTAAGTTTACTTGATTATTTTAAAGATGAGCTGCGCATCTTATTCGAAGAAAAGTACGGGATGAATGTGATTTCAGTATTGAAAGATTACGATCCGAGGACTGAATATTCCGGTACCATCGTCATCTTGGATCAAAACATTGAAAACTACTTTTAAGTCGCACGATGGGTGGAGAACACAAACCCATGTTAAGGTTGCAAATGAATAAATGCTGACTGGTTGGAGGAGCTATTCATTAGTGCCAAAAAGCCGTCGGTACATTCATGAAGGGTCATTGTGATGATCTTATTTTGGATGTGCTGACGGCTTTTTATATATTCACTGAAAGAAAGGATGAAAAGGATGAAAACAGTTGCCGATGTTTTGGACGCTTTGGATGCCATTACCGGAGGCAGGGTCATCAAAACAATATCAGATGTTACAACAGGGAATCAGCCTTTTGTGATCATGAAGTCATCTGGTATTCCCGGCAAAGAAGTGCTGGAAATGCCCGGGGTTGTTTACGGTGATCTGAGTAAAGAAGTCAGAAAAATTGCCGTTACAATGACAATGACAGAAGGGAGCATTGAACTGGCGGGGGCAACGGGAGTGGATGTGATTATCGCTCATCATCCCATTGCAGATGCGAGTAACTCCGGCGGCGTTGAACTAAAGAATTACTTGGATTTATACCGGATCGCCGTCTTTGAGTTACATGAAGCGTTTCACGGGCTTCATCCCGGTCTCTCTTACTTGCACGGGCATAAAGCTTACAGAGCGGAGATTACTTACGGTGGGGTACACGGCAATATTTTATTTGTCGGACAAGCTTTGCCAGAAGTACGCACACTAGGGGATATGCTGCAACGATTGCGCACTTTTATGGGGTTGCAGCAAGAAGAAGATTTGCTCGTCACGGAAAGGGAAATTCGCGGTTCGACCTCTTTAACGGAAACGAGTATGGAGACGTTGGCCAAAATCGTATTGGGTGATGAAAACA
The DNA here is from genome assembly GCA_937967685.1 of uncultured Bacillaceae bacterium. Classification (GTDB taxonomy): domain Bacteria; phylum Bacillota; class Bacilli; order Caldalkalibacillales; family Caldalkalibacillaceae; genus CALBTX01. The sequence goes on from CALBTX010000109.1 coordinate 4,610, forward strand.
GTCCCGTTGGACATGTTTTGCACATTTTTCCCCATACGGGATTTCGGTCCGAACATTTGCGCATGGCAGTAGAGGAGCATCCCGAAGCGGATACTTTGCTAGCTTCAATCAGCCGCGTTTATGGTGACAATGAATTGATCAGCACTGCTCGAGAGCTGGGACTAAACTTTATTATCGGTAATTGTCACGCCTTGGAAATTTTAGAAAATGGGTTACCCTTGGCCTATGCTCTGAACATGTTATTGCCTGAAATTGAAATTGTCGTTTTTCGGGAACGTATAACAAGCAGTGCGCTACATGAAGTTGGTACACCGGAAATAAAAACTTATGCCCGGGAGATGGCGGCTAACTATCTCGTTCACAAAGCCACCATAGGTCAAGATTGACAATGCCGTCTAAATGTCCATGCCATCAAATGGTTGCTTCAATGAATAATGAATGATCAAAATGAGCAGCGGTATGATGTCAAGACTTTGAATGAAAAAAACGCTGTTTCATGAATAGATAAGGAGGAATAATGATGACCGAGGCCAAAGGACAGGCAGAACAGATGACGGATATGCCCGAACACATGTCTGCACCCCAACAAACAAAAAGGTGGACGCGCATTGAAATTGTCGGGGTACTTTTAGTTATCGCTGCGACGTTAACACTGCTCATTTCCCCGAATACTTTATCGGGGGTGTTTGATTCAATTGTTGAGAGCGTTTTCCCTGTCGTCGTCGAAGTGTTCTTAACCGGTACCGTCGGGGTGGCGATCATTACCAGTGTGATCATCGGCAGAATTTTGGAAAGGCTGGGTTTTACGGATGCTTTAATGAGAATATTCGTTCCTTTCACAAGGTTGATCAAAATCAATTCAGCTGTCGTCATCCCCAGTATTTACAACATCTTAGGGGATATCAATGCTGCAGGCAAAATTGCCGCTCCGATTTTGGTGCGCTCTCAGGCAACGAAAAGCGAACAAAAGATCGCCATCGCGACAATGGTTCAATCCCAACAATCATTTTCTACATTTATGCTGGGCATGTTGGCCATGACAACTGTGGGCATCAACGTTTTTCCCGTGATTATTCTCGTCGTCTTTTTGCCGGTCGTGGTGGTTCCTTTTATTCTGTCAAAAACCATTTACCGGGAGACAAAATATGTCCGCTTGGAGGAGTTGCCCAAGTTCACCCCGACGACTCGAATGATGCCCACAATCTTTAACGCGGCCAGAGAAGGTGCGGAGCTTTTATTATTGTTGATTATTCCTGCCGCAGCCGTTGTTTTTACGCTGATAGGCATTCTTGATTATGCCGGTATTTGGTCTCCGATCGAGACGGGGATATCATCATTTTTAAGCGCCTTAAGCATTGATCCGGAGACGGGGATCGTCTCCATATTGGCCAGTCCGACATTAGCCATGGGCATGTTGGCAGAGTCTGCGGCGAACATAGACCCTTATCTTGTTTTGGGATCGTTTGTTTTGGCTTCATCAGGACTTCCCTTAGCCACCATTTTTGGACAAATTCCGGTCGTTTGGGCGGCAAGTTCCGACTTAAACGAAAGGGAAGCGATGTTTGCGGCAGTTTTAGGTGCGGTGATGCGGCTGATCACGGCGGCACTGGTCGCTCTATTATTAGGTCCATTGGTTGTGTGATGACATGTCGATGCGCTATTTGATCAGAGCGAAAAAAATTGTCACGGTGACACCAAACGGAACGGTTCAGGATGGGGTGATCTGCATTGAAAAAGGTCGAATCAAGTGGATTTCCGAATGGAAAGATATCCAGGAGAACTGGACATCTTCTTTGTCAAACACCGAAATCATTCATTATGAAGACGGTGTCATCACCCCCTCTTTGGTTGATTGCCATACACATCTGCTGGAATTTGCGCCATTTTCATTGTATCCGGTCACTGCCGAAACGCATTTGATGCAAGCGGTTCATTTGTTATTTCAAGCCTTATCCGCCGGAATTACAGCGGTTGGAGAACAAATTTGCGGTCATCCTCAAGCGGACATGTCTATTGACAGGTATCGCGATCTGGTTCGGAATTTGCCGCTGGATGTACAATTTTCCGTATCCGCAGTTTCGATTGGATTTGATCCTCTCAGGCACTTTACCGGTGTGACAGGTTCAAAACCGGTTGAACTCGAACAATTGACTGCTGATCAGTCCCTCATTGAAAGATTAGCTCGAGAAAGTGACTTTCCCGGCGAAAATGTCTTTATTAATGCAACCCCCGCTAATTTCCCTGAAGAACGCGTTCCTTTAGCGGGAGAAATCATTTATTCTGTTGACCAATTAAAACGCATCGCTGAGCAGTTCAAACAGCAAGAGAAAAAATTTGGCGCCCATGTGGGCGGTGCAGAAGGCATCGAAAGGGCATTGCAGGCTGGGGTGGACGTTTTACATCATGCTCATGGGATAACTGCGGGACAGATTCAAGAAGCCGCCAATCGGGGTTGCTGGATTGTGGCAACGCCTTTGGGAGGCACCCATCATATTCCTCATTCACCGGAGGAAGTGCATCGGCTTATTGAACATGGCATAACCGTCGCTTTGGCCACAGATAGCTATATTCCGCCTCATCCCGAAGCGTCATGGTTTCCGTTACAAACAACGGCATTGCAAGGACCGCAAGTGTTCATGACAATGGCTCACCCTTTCATGCGTTTTTTACAGGAGAGAGGATGGGATGAGAATGATGTGCTTTCATTGATTACATTGAACGGTGCCAGGGTGCTGGGCAAGGACGATCAATACGGTTGCCTGCGTGAAGGCATGGAGGCCAATTTCATTGTCAGCTCGGGGATACCTGGTTTAGAAATAACCCGAATTGAAGATATTCAGCATGTGTATTATCGAGGAAAAAAAGTTGTCCAAAGAGGATAAACCATGTAGTATCGTTCATAAATAAAATGATAAAATATGGGAAACATCCAATTGAATATGACAAGGTTGAACGCTGATGACTGCTTGGGGATCTAGATAGAGGGGGATCTTTTGGCTGGTGTCGGCATCCTGCTTGATAAAAACAATATACAGATTTCGGTCCATGGGCCCTGTTTTGGTGCCTGTTGGTAAATGGACATCAACCTTTAATTGATCGGGCCTCGAAGCAGGTATGGTGCAGGGGTGAGAGGGAGCCGTTTGAACAGTGCTGAATGAACGTAATTCGTTGATGGTGAGATGATGAATACGTCCCGTAGCGGCTAAGCGTTTGTCAGGTAATATCAGTCCTTCGGAATGGTAGACATCTTTCCCAATAGACGAAGGAATTTTATGGTTGCCCCAAAGAATAGACATCGAAAAAACAAAATTGGGTAACACGGGCAAGGTGTGTCGAGTCACCAGTTCGAAGCCTATGCGTGTCATGCTGATCCTTCCCTTTTAGATACTCAATATGATGTATATGAGCGAAAAAAGAAAGTCATACGTAGGACAGCTCTCATTGCCACGAATTTAATAAAACGAAATGCCGAAGAGGAGATGTCTATGGCCGATTTTTCCGCCGCATTGCCTATCGATATTTTGATCACTTCCACATCTCTCGATGAACAGGAAAACGGAACAGCGCTTTTCGCCGGACAGCTTTACTCGAAAAATGACGGTTATTATTTGCGTTACGAAGAAACCTCTTCAGGAAATAAAAGCATTCAAAACACGCTGAAAATCGAAGGGCACAACTGCACCATCATCCGTAACGGAGCCGTGCGCATGCATCAACGTTATGAACAAGGAAAAACGACCCGGGGCATGTATCACACACCCCATGGGTCGTTTCTTATGGAAACCCATACCGAGCTCTGCCAATTTGCATATCAGGAAAAACCGTTACAAGGAGAGTTAAGACTGCGTTATCATTTAAAACTGAACGAACAAAGTGTGGGACTGATGCAGGTAGACCTGTCTGTACGAGCCAGATCTTCCGCTGTGTAAGTGCTCCTCTTGCAGTTCGTTTTGCGCCCCCTGATGAATGGCTCTCAGGCATGTGGACAAGTCACTGGTCCTTAAATTGAACTTTGCTTTTCTTTAGGATTTGGCCGTCGTAGTGGAAGCGCCCGATCCATTTTTCTTTTTTCAAGATGGGTGCCCGGCAACAAGCACTGCGATAACGCTGGGTATTGATTCGTTTGCGTAAACCTAATGTGCGCTGGCATTTTTGGCAAAACAGTTCATAGCCTTTCTGCGGAATTTGGACTTGGTTGGTGGAGATGGCTCCGACCCGGCGCAATTCTTTTTCAAACAGGGGATGATGATCGGCGAACGGTTTTCCGGCAATAAAAAGGTGATAATGACACAATTCGTGCAACAGAACGGCGACAAAAATTTCCCGGTTGATAAAAGCGGCGGCATGTTTGCTTAATTCAATCCTTAGGGGCTTTCGTTGCTCACCTTCGGCCTGAAACAGGAAACGCCCCATGGACCGTTTCAGCCGGCCGTTCCAGATGACGGGAATCCGGCACGGTCTGTCCCAAAAATGTCTGGAAAGCTTATCGGCCAGCCGCTTAAGTTTTTCTTCGTTCATATTGATCTCTTTTTTTTCGGGCATGTTCATTCACTCTTTCCGTCTCATCCAGAGGTCCCTTCAATTGTATAGTGTAACTGATGCCAAAGGGAAATTGAAAGTTTTGAATGCTTCAAATTTATGGCAGGAATATGTCACTTTATCTCGAAAAGCTATAATGTTACCGTTTGTCAGGGGAGGTGACAGAAAACAATGCCGACCAAAACGGACCCGCAATTAACCAACAAATTGCGCCAGTTACTCGATCATCATGCTCAGGCAATCATCGCTGATTCGTTGCGTCAAATACGTATACACGGTCAACCGCTATCCGAAGAAGACAAACTGTACAAACAAGCTTGTTGCCAGGTGAAGGGGATGCTTAACCTGGTCGATCGTTACTTGCAAAATCCGGACGACTTAGAGCATTTGAAAGATAAATCTAGAAAAATAGCCCGGCAAGATGTCTTTCATCAGGGAGATATCGGCGATTTTGTACATAATATTAATGTAGGGCGCTGCATTGCCCATCAATATATCAGAAATTCATCACTGTCCACGAGCGAACAATATGAAGCGGTACGCATTTTGGATAAGTTTTTTAACTTTTACAGTTATACCACTGTTACGGAAATATCCTTGTTAAAAGATTCCATCATTCGCGAACAAAATGAATTTATTCAAGAAATGCACGGCGATCGGCTGACCATTTTGGGTCAAATCGCCGCCAGTTTTGTGCACGAGTTCCGCAATCCGTTGACGTCGATTAAGGGGTTTATTTCGCTGTTGGAAGAGGAATACGGAGAGAGACCGAAAACGAAGCATTATTTTTCGGTGATGAACAGAGAAATGAAACGCCTTCAAGATATTGTCAGTCATTTTTTGCTGCTCTCCAAAGCGAAAGGATTTGAGGACCAGATTGAGCCGTTTAACTTACGCGAGGCGATCGAAGAGGTCACTGACTTTATGTATCCCCGCTTTGTTGAAGAGAACATCCAGGTCGTCCTTGACGTGGAGAACGACTTAATGTTTCTCGGCGTAAAAGATCAAATCAAGCAGGTCATCATGAATATTATCAGCAATGCGGCGGAGGAACTGACCAAACGCGAAGGCAGAAGGAAGATTTTGGTCGAGGGAAAACAGGAGTCGTCCACACTTTCGATTTCAATTACCAACAACGGTCCTCCAATCCCCGCCCATCTCATTCAAAATATTTTCCAACCGTTCATTACAACGAAAGAACTCGGAACCGGTTTGGGATTATCCGTTTGTAAACAAATCGTTGAAAAACATAACGGGACGATTGATGTCAGTACGAATGAAAAAGAAACCACGTTCCGCATCGTCTTTTCTGACTATTCGGGCAAATGAAGTGACATACAGCGCAGTCCTTGGTATAATGTCAGTAAAGAGAATGAGCGCTCACTCAGAATGGAAGTTTTAATCGATTGCTGACTGAGCGGCAGCGACCGGGACAGGTCAGGGGGAGGAGAATTGGCGATGGATTTTATTTCTGTGGTCAACCTCATTGTCTTCTTAGCGGTTTTAGCCTACGTTCTTTATTTGTTTGTTCACATCC
>CALBTX010000110.1 GCA_937967685.1 uncultured Bacillaceae bacterium
CATACCAACCAGCTGGTCCGCATCCCTTGGGACAGTCCCGTTGATTTCTCTTTACTTGAAAAAATGATTGAGTTTAATATGATGGATAAGGCAGACTGTTCAACTTTTTGGCGGAAATAAGACAGTATCACATACCCATAATAGAAAGCGGGGTCTGATATGCTTCATCTTAATCCGGATCAATTTATCTTAAAACCTGCCTTTGCAACCATCACTTGCGAACCCAATTGGCAATGGAAAAAAAGAAAAAAACCGATGCCCAATTACGATTTGTTTTATGTTTGGAGTGGTTCCGGCACATTAAACCTGAATGAAAAACCGTTCGAACTACAAAAGGGAAGCTGTTTTCTTTTTCGACCGGGAGATTGGACCACAGCCACGCATCATCCTCAAAATCCCCTTGTGCTTACGTATATTCATTTTGATGTTCCTGGAACCCCTTCGTACATTCCGCAATCATACCGGGTTGTTCAAGATACGATCATGTTTGAATCTCTGCTCTCTCGTTATGTGCGTTTGTTCTTGGTGAAAACATTTGGCGCGGAAACAGAGGCCAAACTGATTTTAAAGCAGTTGATGATACATCTCCTAAGGGAAGACCGTGAAAGTCCCGATCATTTAGAGCAAAACGCCAATGTCAGCTACAGTTTGCTGGAAACCATTCATGAAATTGCCAACTATATTCAACAGAACCCCGGTTTACCGCATACGATTGACAGTCTGGCGGCGCGTGCCAACTTATCGCCACGCTATTTTTCACAGAAATTCAAAGAAATCATTGGTCAAACAGTAAGAACATACATTATTCGTTCACGCATCGCCCGGGCTGAACATTTGCTACACTATACCGGCTTGACGGTCACTGAAGTGGCTGAAGCACTCGGTTATAGCGATTTGCATTTTTTTAGTCGCCAATTTAAGAAATATACAGGTAAAAATCCGTCAGAAGTTCGTTAACATCCCCATTACATGACGCCAAGTACACGAGTACTTGGTTTTTTATTTGGAAATTTACTGTAGAAAAGTGCAAACATTATTCCGTTCAGTCTAAATAAAATCCTTGAAATGCATGTTAAGATAATGAACATCAAATCAGAGCCAAAACCGTTTGCGGTTTGATGTGTAAAAAAGTGCAAAAACACGAAACGCAAAGCACAGCATAGGTCCCCAAACTGTAAGCACCATTTTATCATGTCAAATGACGCATGTTGACCGGGGAGACGCTGCTGCTGCCAGAACCTGATTGTATCGGCCGAAGCAGCCATGATCTGCCAGAGCTACTCAGATCCACATGATGAAGTTTTTAAGCTGAATCTCGGGGGGATAAGGGATGTCAACCATAAAACAACACGATATTCAAGCACTGTATGCTGAGCGCATCGGCGGCTCTCAATTTGGGATCCAAACAGAACAATATAAATTTGAAAAAATTAAGCGGGCCAAGAGAGAAGCCATGTCGGCCCATCCCGATAGGGCACTGATTGATCTTGGGGTAGGAGAACCTGATGCCATGGCTTGCAAAGCAATTGTCAAAGTGCTGAGTGCTGAAGCGCAAAAACCTGAAAATCGGTTTTATGCCGATAACGGAATCAGCGAATTTAAACAAGCGGCCGCGGCCTATATGGATCGTGTTTTCGGTGTCAGCGACTTAGATCCGAAAACCGAAATCAATCATGTCATCGGCACAAAGTCTGCGCTCGCCCTGTTGCCATCAGTCTTTATCAATCCAGGCGATCTGACGCTGATGACTTCACCCGGTTACCCTGTTATCGGGACACATACCCGATATTGCGGCGGTGAAGTGCTCCATTTGCCCCTAGTGGCCGAAAACAATTTTTTGCCGAAATTGGACGCCCTCGATCACAAAATGTTAGGAAAAGCCAAACTGCTCTACCTCAACTATCCAAATAATCCGACTGGAGCGACAGCGAATGTTGAGTTTTTTGAAGAAATCGTTTATTTTGCGAAAAAACATGAACTGATTGTTGTCCATGATGCTGCTTATGCAGCCCTCGTTTTCGATGGGGAAAAACCGTTGAGTTTTTTAGCCGTTCCCGGCGCGAAAGAGATAGGCATCGAGCTTCATTCTTTATCAAAAGCATACAACATGACGGGGTGGCGCATCGGTTTTATCGCCGGAAACGAAAAGATTGTTAAAGCTTTCGCCGCTGTCAAAGACAACACGGATTCCGGTCAATTTATGGCCATTCAAAAAGCGGCGGCCTATGCCCTTGACCATCCGGAAATAACCGAACAGATTGCCTTAAAGTATTCCCGCCGTCATGATCTGCTGGCAGGGGCCTTAAGGAGATGCGGCTTTAGAGCAGAGAAACCGAAAGGATCATTTTACTTATATACGCAAATTCCCAAAGCTGTCAAAGGAGGGCCTGTATTTTCATCAGCAGAGGCGTTTAGTGAGTATCTCATTCACAAGCATTTGCTCTCAACCGTTCCGTGGGATGATGCCGGTTCCTACGTCCGCTTTTCAGTCACTTTTCAAGCTGATGGACCGGCAGAAGAAAAACGGGTGATCGATGAGCTTGAATCAAGGCTTGCCAGAGACACATTTATCTTTTGAGAAGGGGGGATAAAATGCATTTCATCAAAATGCACGGTTTAGGTAACAATTATGTGCTGTTCAATTTGTTGGACGCATCAACGGAGCACCTTGATTTTTCTCGACTATCCCAAAAGGTTTCTGATGTCCGCTTTGGCATTGGGTCTGATGGCATCATTCTCATTTGTCCTTCCGAGCGAGCTGACTTTAAGATGAGAATTTTTAATGCGGACGGGTCTGAAGGAAAAAATTGCGGCAATGGGTTGCGGTGTGTGGCCAAATACTTGTTTGATCATCGCTTGGCTGTAAAGCCCCGTTTTACTATCGAAACGTTAGGCGGCGATGTCGTTGTAGAAGTTGATGCTGTTAACCATCAACAGGTTCGTCAAGTGACTGTCGATATGGGCGAACCGAGGTTATTAAGATCGATGATCCCGATGAAGGGGGATCCGTACAGCACGGCCATTAATGAACCTTATGCCGTTGACGGCAACATTTATCATCTGACCAGTGTTTCCATGGGCAACCCGCATACGATCTTTTTTGTCGATCATGTTGCTCAAGTCCCTTTGGAAAAATTAGGTCCTCTGATCGAACATGATGACTTGTTTCCAGAACGGGTCAATGTTAGTGTCGTCCATGTCAGAAACGAGCGGGAGCTTGATTACCGTGTTTGGGAAAGAGGTTCGGGTTTAACCATGGCTTGTGGCACAGGTGCTTGTGCAGCAGTGGTGGCCGCCACACTGAACGGCTATATCAACAAAGATGAGCGGGTCACTGTTCATCTGCCAGGAGGTGATCTAACGATACGCTGGGATGAAAATGGTCACGTTTGGAAAACGGGAGAGGCAAGTTATATTTGCTATGGAGAATTGGATTTATCTCCTTATGCATTGAACACTGTCTAAGTTTAAGGTCAACATCCATGCATTAAAACGATAGGAGGAAGGTAGAATGACCACGTTTAATAAAGAACACATATTAGCGATCGCCAAAGAAGAAAACGTTCGTTATATCCGTTTACAGTTTACAGACCTGTTCGGCACGATCAAAAATGTGGAGATCCCCGTCAGTCAGCTGCCCAAAGCTCTGGACAATAAACTGATGTTTGATGGATCATCCATTGAAGGATTTGTCCGTATTGAAGAATCTGATATGTACTTATACCCTGACTTAAGTACATGGCTCATTTTTCCTTGGGAGTCGAATGGCAGTAAGATTGCTCGGCTGATATGTGACGTCTATCTGCCGGATGGAACGCCTTTCGCTGGAGATCCCCGGGGAATTTTGAAAAAAATGTTGAAGGAAGCGGAGCGCATGGGTTTTTCAGCGATGAATGTCGGTCCGGAACCGGAATTTTTCCTGTTCAAGATGGATGAACAAGGCCAGCCCACATTAGATTTGAATGACAGCGGGGGTTATTTTGATCTGGCACCCACCGATCTGGGGGAAAATTGCCGCAGAGATATCGTCCTCACTTTGGAAGACATGGGCTTTGAAATCGAGGCTTCCCATCATGAAGTGGCTCCCGGTCAACATGAAATTGATTTTAAATATGCCAACGCGGTCGAGGCCGCTGATAACATTCAAACGTTTAAAATAGTGGTCAAAAATATGGCCCGCAAACATGGTCTTCACGCCACATTTATGCCCAAACCGCTGTATGGTATGAATGGGTCCGGCATGCATTGTCACCAGTCATTATCACGCGAAGGAGAGAATGCTTTCTATAACGAACGGGATGATTTAGGTTTAAGCGATACGGCCAAACATTATTTAGCGGGGATTTTAAAACATGCCCGAGGGTTTGCCTCTTTAACCAACCCGATCGTGAACTCCTATAAGCGATTGGTTCCCGGATATGAAGCGCCGTCTTATATCGCCTGGTCGGCCAAAAACCGGAGTCCTCTCGTACGTATACCGGGAAGTAAAGGAGCGAGCACGCGAATAGAGGTGAGGAACCCCGATCCATCGGCCAATCCATATCTGGCTTTGGCGGCCATGCTGGCAGCAGGCTTGGACGGCATTAAACACGAACTGCCTTTGACGGCACCGGTTGATCAGAATATTTACGCCATGAGCGAGGAAGAGTGCCGACAATCCGGGATTATCAGTTTACCGGCCAATCTGAAAGAAGCGCTTGATGAGTTGAGCCAAGATGAAGTGATGGTCAATATGCTGGGAGAACATGCTTTCAGTCGCTATGTAGAGGCCAAAATGATTGAATGGGATCGATTTAGAACGCAGGTGCATCCTTGGGAAAGAGAGCAGTATTTAACCCACTATTAACATCTTATGGGTAAAGGAGAACGGAAAATGAAAAAAGTGGAAGCGATCATTCGTCCTGAAAAATTTCAAGCGTTGAAAGATCAGTTGTATGCCATGGGCATTGGAGGATTAACCGTCACGGAAGCGGCAGGGACGGGGAAGCAAAAAGGAAAGAAAGGGATATTCAGAGGCACAGAATTTGAAATTCAAGTGGTTCCTAAATTGAAAATTGAATTGGTGGTCAATGACGACCAGGTCGATCCCATGGTGAAAGCCATCATCGATATTTGTGATACGGATACGGTGGGTGACGGGAAAATCTTTATCATCCCTGTGGAGGAATCGATTCGTATCCGTACGGGTGAAAGAGGGGAAGCCGCGATTTTGTAAGAAGCCGCTATTTTGTAAAATGATGGGCGAAATAATGATGGACGAAATGAAGGGCGCGTGCGTCTGTCCGACCGTGAATTTTAAATCATATGTGTGGGAGGGAAATCGGATGTGGACAAAAACTTTTTTGCTTCTACTGCTCTTATTAGGCCTGGCTGCACCGGTGTCTGCTGCACCCCAAACCGTTGAATCGTTAGAGTTATCGGTGAACCTCGTTTGGGTGATGTTCGGGGCTGTTCTCGTATTTTTCATGCATGCTGGTTTTGCGCTGGTCGAGACAGGATTTTCCCGGGCGAAGAATGCTTTGCACATTTTGATGAAAAACTTTCTAACCATCAGTTTGGGCGCTCTGCTTTATTTTATCGTCGGTTTCGGGTTGATGTTTGGAGACACAATCGGTCATTTGTTCGGAAGCAGCGGTTTTTTAATGAACGGCCGCGCAGACATTGACTTCTTTGTCTTTCAAGCCATGTTTGCCGCAACCTGTGCGACCATTATCTCTGGAGCCGTCGCTGAAAGAATGAAGCTGAGCAGTTATTTCTTAATCATCGTAGCCATGACCGCTGTGATTTATCCTGTGGTGGGTCATTGGATTTGGGCCGATGGTTGGCTGGCCGAGATCGGCTTTACCGATTTTGCCGGTTCCACGGTGGTTCATTTGACCGGCGCCGTTGCTGCGTTGACGGTGGTCATCTTCTTAGGACCCCGTATCGGTAAATACACGGGTAAAAAAGCAAACGCCATTCCCGCCCATAACATCCCGATGGGGGCCTTAGGCGTATTTATCTTGTGGCTGGGCTGGTTCGGTTTTAATGGCGGAAGTACGTTGGCCGCTGATCCTGGATTGGTGCCCAATGTGATGGCCACAACGTTGCTGTCAACATCAGCGGCATTTGTATCCTCAGCACTTTATACTCAATGGCGATTTAAGAAGATGGATCCAACCCTTTCCTTAAATGGCGTGTTAGGCGGTTTGGTGGGGATCACTGCCGGCGCTGCTGAAATTTCGCTTGGCGGATCCATCATTGTCGGATTAGTTTCCGGTGTCATTTTGGTGGAAGGAGTACGTTTTCTGGAAACGAAAGCGAGAATTGATGACCCCGTTGGCGCCATTACAGTACACGGGATTTGCGGTATATGGGGAACGTTAGCGGTTGGTTTATTCTCCACAGCTAACGGACTCTTTTACGGAGGCGGTTTAACGCAACTGGGTGTTCAGGCGTTGGGGGTGATGGCCGTCATTGTTTGGACAATGGCCAGTGTTGGACTGTATACCGCAGTGCTGACTTGGTTCTCTTCAATCCGTGTATCGAGGGAAGATGAAATGGCCGGTCTGGACTTTTCCGAACATGGGGCCAACGCATATGAACTGAGTGAAGCATTGCTTGCCAATCAAACGAATGACCTTAACACCGACGATCAATTCGGTTTTGGCTTAGCTGAACGCTTAAACCGAGCAG
>CALBTX010000111.1 GCA_937967685.1 uncultured Bacillaceae bacterium
AGATTCCCGGATGAAGGGGATGTTGTTTTATGTATGACGTTTATTCATCGTCTTTGACGACAACATTGACCGCCTGTCTTTCAAAAGTCATCCTGACATTCTCGGCCACTTTCAGCGTCACTTTGTCCTCTGTCAGCTCTACAATCGTACCGTGAATGCCGCCGATGGTGACGACATGGTCTCCCCTTTGCAAAGCCTGCAGCATTTGGTTGCGCTCTTTGTTGCGCTTCTGTTGAGGACGGATCAACAGAAAGTAAAAAATGGCAAACATCAAGGCCAGCGAGATAATAAAACCCGTCATATCCTGCATGTTCCTAACCTCCTTTTCAAGCGAAGTCCACAGAAGAAATGATCAATGCCACTTAGTATCAGAAAGGACGAGCATTGGGCTCATTTAAGCCGTACTCTTCGAAAAAGTAGTTGCGAAAATCAAGAAGGGCATCTTGACGAATCGCTTCCCTTATATTTTCCATTAATTTTACTAAAAAGTAAAGGTTATGATATGTCGTTAAACGAAATCCGAATGTTTCATTGCACTTGACGAGATGACGGATATAGGCCCGGGTATAATGACGGCACGCATAACAGTCACAGTCAGGATCGAGAGGCCTGAAATCGCGGGCATACTGGGCATTGCGCACAACCAGCCTTCCCCGGCTGGTCATCACCGTTCCATTTCTGGCGATTCTCGTCGGCAGGACGCAGTCAAACATATCAACACCGCGGATGACACCGTCTAGCAAAGCGTCCGGTGAGCCAACCCCCATTAAATAACGTGGCCTGTCTCCGGGCAGGAGCGGGGTCGTACAGTCCAACATCTCATTCATCATCTCTTTCGGCTCCCCGACACTCAATCCGCCGATGGCATAGCCCGGAAAACCGAGCGAAACGATATCCCGGGCACTTTGCTCCCGCAAATCTTTGTACATGCCTCCCTGGACGATGCCGAACAAAGCCTGGTCGTCTTCCCGACGATGTGCCTCGAGACAACGCTCCGCCCAGCGGGCCGTCCGCTCGGCAGAAGCTTGGACATATTCACGCTCAGCGGGATAAGGGGGACACTCATCAAAAGCCATGATGATGTCCGCGCCCAAGGTGTTTTGAATCTCAACCGCCCTCTCCGGACTGATAAACAGTTTCTCTCCGCTGATATGATTGCGAAAATGGACGCCTCCCTCCTCAATTTGGCGCAATTTCCCCAGGCTGAACACTTGGAACCCGCCGCTGTCCGTTAAGATGGGGCGGTCCCAATGCATAAAAGCATGCAGGCCGCCCGCTTCGCGGACGATGTCCTCTCCGGGACGAATGGATAAATGGTATGTATTGCCTAAAATGATTTGCGCGCCCATCGCTTTCAGTTCTTCGGGGCTCATCGTTTTCACGGTGGCCAAAGTGCCCACCGGCATAAAAACCGGCGTATCGATCGTCCCGTGCGGGGTATGTAATTTTCCAAGCCTGGCCCCTGTTTGCCTGCATGTCTTCACTAATTCGTATTGTACGGCCATCGTGTCCTCCCCTTAAGTAATGATCATCGCATCACCGAAGCTGAAAAAACGGTACTTCCTGTCGATCGCCTCCCGATAGGCATTGAGTACATGTTCTTTCCCGGCAAAAGCGCTGACGAGCATGATCAGCGTGGATCTGGGCAAATGAAAATTGGTGATCATGCCGTCAATAGCCCGGAATTGAAAACCAGGGTAAATAAAAATGTCTGTCCAGCCGGCACCCGGTCGAAAAGCATCGTTTTCACGCCGGATCGCCTCCAGTGTTCGCACCGAGGTCGTCCCCACGGCAATGATGCGCCTGCCTTTTTCTTTCGTCCGGTTCAACAATCGGGCGGTCGGTTCATTCAGCTCATAATACTCAGCATGCATCCGGTGATCTTCCACCGTCTCCACTTGAACCGGGCGGAAGGTCCCTAAGCCGACATGCAGAGTTAAATAAGCGATTTGCACCCCCATGTCGCGCAATTGATTCAAGAGCTCTTGCGTAAAGTGCAGTCCGGCCGTCGGAGCGGCCGCGGAGCCCGGATGTTTGGCATACACCGTCTGGTACCGTCCGGGGTCATCAAGTTGTTTCTTAATGTAGGGCGGTAGCGGCATGTGCCCCAGTTCGGCTAAAATTTCCTGAAAAACGCCTTCATAATCAAAACGAAGGACCCGTCCCCCGGCCTCCGTCCGAGCGACACATGTCGCTTTAAGCAAACCGTCTCCGAATTCAAGCTCCGTCCCGGGATGCACTTTTTTCCCGGGCTTGACGAGCGTTTCCCATAGATCGCCGTCCACTTGTTTTAACAACAACACTTCAATTTTCGCGTTCGTATCCCGTTTCGTTCCGAACAGTCTGGCCGGAAGCACTTTCGTGTTGTTCAAGACAAGCAGATCATCCGGCTTGAGAAGTTGTCTGATATCCGTGAAGCGAAGGTGTTCAATATCACCGTTGTGCCGTTTCAAATGCAACAGCCTGGAAGCATGCCGTTCCTTCAAGGGGGTCTGGGCAATCAATTCCTGCGGCAAATCAAAGTCGAATTCATCCACTCTCACATCTTCAGCTCCTATCCCCTTTAAAAAATGCCTTTTTAAAAAAATGCCCTCAATCTTTTTTGGGTACTTCCAGCTGAAAATGGCGGTAGGCGGACGGAGTCACCATGCGCCCCCGCGGCGTCCGCTGGAGGAAGCCGACCTGCATCAAATACGGCTCATACACGTCTTCAATCGTTTCCACTTCTTCTCCGATCATGGCCGCAATCGTTTCCACACCGACGGGCCCTCCCTGAAAATGATGGATGATGGCTTTCAAATACTGATGGTCGACATGATCCAAACCGAGTTCGTCCACCTGTAAGCGGGCCAACGCTTCGCGGGTCAAGGCCTCGGTAATAATGCCGTCACCCGTGACCTGGGCAAAATCGCGCACCCTCTTCAGGAGACGGTTGGCAATCCTCGGGGTGCCCCTGGAGCGCAAGGCAATCTCTTTCGCCGCCTCACCCATGAGCTGCACATTGAGAATGTCCGCCGCCCTGGAAATGATCAGCATTAATTCATTTACTTTGTAGTATTCCAAACGACTGACGACACCAAACCTGTCACGCAGCGGGGCGGATAAATGTCCGGCTCGGGTGGTTGCCCCGACCAGTGTAAAAGGGGGCAGATCAAGGCGGACTGATCTGGCGCTCGGGCCTTTGCCGATCATAATATCCAGACAGTGGTCTTCCATGGCCGGATACAACACTTCCTCCACACTGCGGTTCAATCTGTGAATTTCGTCAATAAATAAGACGTCCCCTTTTTCCAGGTTGGTTAGGAGAGCGGCCAGATCCCCCGCCCGTTCAATGGCCGGGCCGGAGGTCGTCCGAATATTGACGCCCAATTCATTGGCCATGATGTGGCACAACGTCGTTTTCCCCAATCCCGGCGGGCCGTACAGAAGCACGTGATCCAATGCTTCCTCCCGCAATTTGGCTGCTTCTATAAACACCTTTAAATTATGTTTGACTTGTTCCTGGCCGATATACTCCTGCAATGTCCTCGGCCTTAAACTGTACTCCACTTCGGAATCTGCTTCGGTCATGTGGGAAGTGATGATTCTTTCTTCCATCGTGTGCAACTCCCGCTCTCTCATTCCCTGATCGGGTACTCATTTTTGTTCTCAATATTTTTATTTCGTTAATAGACGCAAACCCATTTTAATGTACTCTTCGATCTCCCATTCGTTTTCCGCCTGTGCTTCAATCTGAGGCAAAATGCGGCGCACTTCATGGTCAGAATAACCGAGCCCCTTTAACGCTTGTAAAGCTTCTTCCATTAAGGCCGAACGTTCGTTTACAGCCCTTTCTGTACCTGCCATTTCCGATTCCTGAACAGCAGCCGTTTCCTGATGAGCCCATTCCGAGAAACGAATATCATCCAGCTTATCTTTCAGTTCCACAATGATTCTTTGCGCCGTTTTTTTGCCGATGCCCGGAAACTGGGTCAGAAAAATACTGTTTTCCGTCTGAATCGCCTCGATCACTTGGGCAGGTGACCCCGAAGCAAGGATCACCATGGCCACTTTCGGGCCGATG
This sequence comes from uncultured Bacillaceae bacterium, assembly GCA_937967685.1. Taxonomy (GTDB): domain Bacteria; phylum Bacillota; class Bacilli; order Caldalkalibacillales; family Caldalkalibacillaceae; genus CALBTX01. Next base: position 4,064 of record CALBTX010000111.1, read on the forward strand.
CCGGAAACTTGCAGCAACTTTTCAAACAGACGCCGCTCTTCCCGTGTCACAAAGCCATATAAAGCGAGCGTATCTTCGCGCACATATTGATAAGTAAAGACCGTAATCTCTTCGTCCCCGGACAGATCAAAACGGTAAGGGTTGCCTGTATGTATGTGGTAACCGATGCCGCCCGTTTCAATGACCAATCCTTCCTCGGCCAGATAGGTCACTTTTCCCCTGATGTAATCGATCATGTTTGGAAGCCCCTTTCCGTCATCAGCTGCTGTATGCCTGCCGAATGGGCATGGCAAATTGCCACCGCCAAACCGTCGGCCACATCGTCCGGTTTCGGTTTATCTTTCAAGTGTAAGAGCATTTTGACCATTTCCTGCACTTGATTTTTTTCAGCTTGGCCGTAACCTACCACCGCCTGTTTGATTTGCAAAGGGGTATATTCGGCCACGTCCACGCCCGCTTCTTCAGCGGCGAGCAGCATCACTCCCCGGGCTTGCCCGACCGTGAAGGCCGTGGTCACATTGCGGTTGAAATACAATTTTTCGATAGCCATCGCATCCGGTTTGTATTTGTTGAACAATTGGGTCATGCCATCATATATTTGTTTCAGGCGCCTCTCAGTTTTCAAACCCGCCTTTGTCGTTATACTTCCGTACTGAATGGGTTTTAAATGATTCCCTTCTTGCTGAATCAGTCCAAAGCCGACAATGGCGATGCCCGGATCGATTCCTAAAACAATCAATACGTTTCCCCCTCGTTAATGTATCGTTATGTATCATTCGTCAATCACAGCAAACGTGGCCGCACACATTTAATTTTTCAGGCAGGACGAGACGAGGGCAGACGAACTGACATTCTGTCACTGTCTGTATTTTAACATAAAAAGATGACCCATATTTTATTATAGCAATAAAAAAACCGGGGAGGCGAAAATCCCGGTTGTTTACTGCTCAATCAATAGCCTATGGCAAATTCTTCATACATGGACAGCACCTGTCGGTAATCGGCGACGTCACGAATGCGGATGCCTTCCTGCAATGTATGAATTTCACTGGCGGGTAATTTTGATTCCAAACGTTCCGTATCAATTCTGAAAAAAGTTTGAATCACCTGATTTTCCGTCGGCGGGCCTTGGTATATCGTTAATACCCCGTCCTCGGAAAGACCGAAATACCCTTCTTCCTTGCATACGGGAGCCAGATCATCCTTCACTTCGTGTACCATGACGTACGTGCGGTCCTTTTTTTCCACAAGCTGCCAAGGAACGTCTTGCGTATCGATCCACGCTTGTAAAGTTTGTTCATCTTCGAACTGTTTAATTTCCGTTTGGGTGCCGCACAAGTAGTTCGTTTCCAGAACCAGGACGAAAGGTTCATCGGCCATCACTTGTACGGCTTCCTCATCCTTGCTCTGCCGTTCATCCGCTTCATCCGCGACGGACAGGGTCCATGCCAGCGTGGCCAAGGCCATGAAGATCATCCCGAGAGCCAACAAACCTTTCCGTCTGCGCAACAAGCGACGCAGTTTTCTTAATAATGGCATGAAAAATACCCCTTTTTGAACTCGTTTTTAGTTTCATTATCCCCAGTTCCAAAAAGGGTATACTTTCATTCAGCAGCAAGATTCGTTAAGGAATGATTAGGCAAGATTGGCGTAAACTTCCTGTACGTCATCATTATCTTCCAGGGCATCGATCAGATCGACGACTTCCTGCAAACGCGCGCCATCCAAGTCAACCGTGGTCGAAGGAATCATCGTCACCTCGGAAGACACAATGGCATACCCCGCGCGCTCCAGCGATTGTTTCACCGACTCGTAATCGGCCGGATCGGTCAAGATGGTGTAACGGTCCTCATTCACCTCGACATCTTCCGCTCCGGCTTCAATCGCTTCCAGCATCAATGCTTCTTCGTCAACGGTCGAATCGTTTGTGGGAATTTCCAATACGCCTTTACGATCGAACAAATAGGAGACACATCCTGATTCCCCTAAATTGCCGTTATATTTATTGAAAATATGCCGGATTTCGGCTGCCGATCGGTTGCGGTTGTCTGTGAGCACTTCGACCATGACGGCCACGCCGTGCGGACCATAGCCTTCATAAGTCATTTCCTCGTAAGTTAATCCTTCGATGTCACCGGACGCTTTCTTGATCGTCCGCTCTATATTGTCATTGGGCATGTTCGCCTGTTTCGCTTTGTTTAAAGCCATGCGCAACATCGTATTATTTTGCGGATCATCTCCGCCTTTTTTGACGGCGACATAAATTTCCTTAGATATTTTCGTGAAAATTTTCGCCCGTTTGGCATCCTGTCTTCCTTTACGATGCTGAATGTTTTTCCATTTAGAATGACCTGCCATTGTATTTCTCCCCCACATCATGCACAACAGTTTCATTTTTAGTTTACCATAATTTTTTTCCTGACCACAACGTCAGCCATATGCACGAAAAAAAGCAGAAAAGCGCTGTCTCGTGCAGACGCTTCTCTGCTCAA
>CALBTX010000112.1 GCA_937967685.1 uncultured Bacillaceae bacterium
AAGTATAAAGGACTGGTATCCCTGAAGCATAGAGGAGGGAAGCCTGATGAAGGCGATCATGAAAGTTGAGCGGACGCACGGGGGGATCCGTGTGGAAGACATTGCCCCGCCGACGCCGCAAGCTCATGAAGTCGTTGTGCGCATACGTAATGCTTCCATCTGCGGGTCAGATGTTCACGCCTATCATTTTTCCCCGACGCATCATTTTATCCAACCTCCGGTCATTATGGGTCACGAATGTTCGGGAGAAGTGGCTGAAGTGGGCGCAGACGTAACGGACTATAAGCCCGGCGAACGCGTTGTCATTGAAGCGATTGATTCATGCGGCATGTGTGAGCCCTGTTTGAGAGGCAAACCACACATTTGCAATCACTTTAAAATCCGCGGCATGCATCATAACGGCATCTTCACTGAAAAAGTGGCCGTGAGGCCAAATGATTTGCACAAGATCCCTGATACGTTGTCATTTGAAAAAGCATGTCTAGTTGAACCGACGTCAGTGCTCACGCATGCTGTGCTGGATCGGAGTGATATTAAAGCCGGTGATCTTGTTCTGGTGACCGGCCCTGGCCCCATTGGTTTGTTGGCCGCTCAAGTGGTTAAAGTGGTCGGTGCCGAACCGGTTGTCGCCGGGATAGATTCGGACGAAAACGTGCGCCTGCCCATCGCCAGGGAACTAGGATTCAAAACGATCAATGTCAGCAAAGAAACCATTCCGGAAGCACTGAAAAGAATGTACGGCAGGGATTCGGTTCAGGCCATCGTGGAATGTTCCGGTGCATCCCCAATCTTTCAAACGGCTTTAGAGGTGGTTGTCAAAGGAGGGTCGATTACGCTGGTCGGCCTATTTGCCAAGCCGGTTGAAGCGAACCTGTCCATTGCCGTGCGGAAGGAAATTTCGATTTATACGAGCTTTTCTTCGGATTGGGTCAATTTCGAAAGAGCGATTAAATTGCTCGATCAGGGGATGATCCAGACGGATAATCTCGTCGCTTATTACGACCCTGAAAATGCGGTCCAAGCTTTTGAAGATGCCATTGCTAAGAAAGTGCCTAAGCCTGTCTTTACCTTTTAAAAGGATTGAAAGAGGGTGATCTTTGTGAAACCAAACGTATTGTTGACCGTCCCTGTTCCAGAGGAAGTCGAGGCGTACATTCGACAGTTTTGCAATGTCCGTAAGTTTGATTATAAAAAGGAGAGTCGTGAACAGCTGCTTCAAGAAGTCCAAGATATCGAAGGGCTGTATACGACGTCCGGGGGCAAAATCGATGCTGAATTGTTAGAACATGCTCCAAAGTTGAAAATTGTGAGCAACGCTTCTGTCGGCTACAATAACTTTGATATCGAAGCCATGCGGGAAAGAAATGTCATCGGGACGCATACACCTTATGTATTGGATGACACCGTAGCCGATCTCGTCTTTGCACTGATATTAAGCGCAGCTCGCCGCATTCCTGAATTAGACCAGTATATGAAACAAGGTCAATGGACAGAGATCATCGGTGAAGAGTTGTTTGGCATTGACGTCCACCATACCACTTTGGGGATCATAGGGATGGGCAGAATTGGTGAAAAGATTGCCAAACGCGGAAAATTTGGCTTTGATATGGATGTGTTATATTATAATCGTCGTCCAAAACCGGAAGTTGAACAGAACCTGGGTGTTACATACGCTTCCTTGGATGAATTGCTTCGCCAATCGGACTTTATTGTACTCATGACACCGTTGACTCCGGAAACGGAACATTTTATCGGACGGGAGCAATTTCAATTAATGAAAAAATCAGCGATTTTCATTAACGCTTCCCGTGGAAAAACCGTTGATGAAGAAGCGATGATTGACGCTTTGCAGAATGGAGAAATTCGTGCCGCTGGGCTTGATGTGTTTCAGCAGGAACCGATCAATCCTGACAATCCGCTATTAAAATTGAAGAACGTCGTCACCGTCCCGCACATTGGCTCGGCCACACCGCAAACCCGTTTGGCGATGGCAAAGCTTGCCGCTGAAAATTTAGTCAAAGGCTTGCGGGGCGAAACGCCGCCGAACATTATTAAAGAATTGTCAGCCGATACCACTCAGTAGTTGATCTCTTCTATGATATCATCAAACATGACCAAATCTTAAGGAGGATATTTTCATGAAACTAGTGACTTTTACGTTTAATGGCGTTCAAAAAGTGGGTGCTTTAGTTGATCAGCAAGTGATCGATCTCAATGCGGGAGCTGCTGCCCTTCTGGATGAACAGGGAGAAGCCAACCCGTATGCGCTTGCGCAAGCGATCGTTCCCGCAGAGATGAACAATTTTCTGGCTCAAGGTGAGCAAGCTTTGTCTAAAGCCCAAGAAGTGATTCAATATGTGAACGGTGGTCAAACGGAGGGACCGCACGGAGAAAAATTAAGATACGCTTTGGCCGATGTAAAACTTAACTCACCTCTTCCCCGACCGGGTAAAGTCGTTTGTGTCGGTTTAAATTATATCGACCATGTTCGAGAATCAAACATGGAAGTGCCCAAATCACCGGTGATTTTTTCGAAATATAACAATGCCGTCATTGGTCCGGACGATACCATCTTGTTGCCGAATAACTCGGAAGAAGTTGACTATGAAGCGGAATTGGCTTTTGTTGTCGGCAAAAAAGCCAAGAAAATCTCTGAAGAGGAAGCGATGGATTACGTGGCCGGATACACGATTGTCAATGATGTCAGTGCCCGGGATATTCAGTTGGGCGACGGGCAATGGGTCAGAGGGAAATCACCGGATACATTTGCTCCGATGGGTCCTGTCCTTGTCACCAAAGATGAAATTGAAGATCCTCATCAACTGGATATTAAATTGAGATTAAACGGTGAGACGATGCAGGATTCCAACACCGAGAATTTAATTTTCAAAATCCCTTATATCCTGTCTTACCTTTCTCAGTCGATGACCTTTGAACCTGGAGATGTCATTGCCACGGGTACCCCACCTGGAGTCGGTATGGCCCGCGATCCTAAGGTATATTTGAAAGACGGCGACGAAGTTGTTGTTGAAGTGGAGAAAATCGGCGAATTAAGAAATACGGTTAAGGCGGATCGTTAGACTTTAAACTTAGGAAAGAATCACTTTAGACGCCCAATTAAGAGACCCAATCGGTGTGGTGGAAGCCAGGCTGGGAAGCGGTGGCTTTCCGCCGCGTTTCTTTTCCATCGTTCACGGAATGAAGAGGCGCTGGTTTCTTTGATACGGAGAATTGATGGGTCTGCTGGCAGCCCCAGATAATGAAGGATTGGAGCCTACTCCTGATCAGTCGGGTTTAGGGATCGAATTGGACGAAAAGTTGATGGCGAAGTATAGACTTGAATAGGGTGATTGCATGCTTTGGCAAATGGTTTTATTGTGTCTGATCTGGGGTGTCAATTGGGCCGTCATGAGTACGGCGTTGGATTATTTTCCCCCCTTGACTTTCTCAGCCCTGCGTTTTGTCCTGGGATCGGTCGTTCTTCTGGCCATCTGTTTTTACAAACGTATTCCCTGGCCCGATAAACAAAGTTGGAAATGGTTTGCCTTGTGCGGCTTGCTGCAGACCGCTTATGTCTTTTCAGTGACCCAATCCGTTTTGCAATATCTCACAGTCGGCGTCACTTCAATCCTTGCTTTTACAATGCCTTTATGGGTCACCATTCTCGCTCATTTCTTCATTCCGGATGAAAGGCTGAAATTTGCTCACATTTTGGGGTTGTCGTCCGGAATTTTGGGTCTGTTTTTAGTACTCGATGTCAACCCGTTGGAGATGACATGGACGGGTGTCACCATTGTTGCCCAACTGTTTGTGCTCTCATCTTCTGTGGCTTGGGCAACGTCGAACATTATCATCAAAAAAGTGCTGCATGCTCACGATAAAATTCAATTTACAACGTATCAGATGTTGATCGGTACTGTCGGTTTGTTGCTGGCCTCCTTCTTTGTCGAATCGTGGCGGCCCATCACTTGGAGTTGGATGGCCGTATTTTGCTTGATGTTTGCCGGTGTGATCGCTTCAGCCATCGCCTATATTTTATGGACGAACATTATTTCCAAAGGTGAAGCAGGGAGGTCTTCCATTTCCTTAATGGCCGTTCCGGTGATTGGAGCCCTTTCCGGATGGGTTTTTTTAGGTGAAACGTTGGCTTGGAAAACGATGTTTGGCATTTTTTTTGTCGTTGCGGGCATCGGCATTGTCAACATGAAGGAATTCCGGACAGTCAAACGATCCGCTGCTGATCAAAACAAGGAGATTTCGCTTCACGATGAAAAAGGTGCGATGTAATGTGTAGTTTGATACCTTGGAGTTCCTCCGATGATATCTGAATGATCCTCCGCCTTATCACTGGGGTCAGCTGACTTCACAGAACAAAACCTACACCACAGTAGAGCATTGAGGAGGCGTTTTTATGACGATCGCTAGCTTTGATTTAACCGGTCAAGTCGCCGTTGTAACGGGGAGTGGTTCAGGCATTGGGCAAACGATTGCTGTCGGTTTGGCTGAAAGCGGAGCGGATGTTGTCATAACCGAATTACCAGGCAAGGAAGAGGCCGCCCAGAAAACAGCTGCAGAAGTCGAGAAGAGAGACCAACAAGCTTTAACCGTCACTCTGGATGTCACCCGTTTGGAAACGATCAGAGACATGGTTTCCCAAGTCGTCGATCATTTTGGAAAAATTGACATTCTCGTCAATAATGCGGGGATTATTATCCGCAAACCGTCTTTAGAAGTGACGGAGGAAGATTGGGATCAAGTGCTTGACGTCAATTTAAAAGGGACTTTTTTTACCAGCCAGGAAGTCGCCAAGGTCATGAAAAACAATAACGGGGGCAGAATTGTCAACATCGCTTCGATCAATGGCGTCGTAGGTTTTCATGAACGGGCCGCTTATTGTGCCAGCAAGGCAGGAATCGTCAACTTGACACGTGTGCTGGCCATTGATTGGGCCGATTACGGCATCAATGTCAATGCCGTCGGTCCCAATTATTTAATGACCCCATTGACCGAAAAAATATTTGCCAATGATGAATTTCGCAATGATGTTCTTTATCGCACGCCGATCAAACGCATCGGTACTCCTGAAGATGTTGTCGGTGCGGTGATTTATTTGGCCAGTCCCGCGTCCAGTTTTGTCACCGGTCATACGCTGATGGTGGATGGCGGCTGGACGGCTTGGTAGGACAAAGGACTGTTTTTAGCGCAAATTTTAATGGGGAGGCATGAACAATGTTAGCAGGAAAGACAGCGTTAATTACTGGAGGAGCGACGGGAATCGGCAGGTCGATTGCACTCAGGTTAGCAAAAGACGGAGCAAACGTTGTTATCAATTATTCCCGCTCGAAAGAAGATGCGTTGAACACGCAGAAGGATGCCGAGCAATTGGGCGTACAAGCCATGATCTATCAAGCGGATGTGTCTTCCGACGAGCAGGTGCGTCAAATGGTGAAAGAGACGGTGAACACTTTTGGGCGATTGGATATTCTGATCAATAATGCCGGGACGACAAATTTTGTTGATGCTGAAGATTTGGAAGGATTGAAAGAGGAATATTGGGATCGGGCCATGGCGATTAATGTCAAGGGCATCTTTTTCTGTTGCCGTGCGGCCGCACCCGAGTTAAAAAAGCAAAGAGGCTGCATTGTCAATACGACTTCGGTGGCGGGGTTCACTGGAATGGGAAGCTCCATCGCCTATGCGGCATCCAAAGCGGCGGCCATTAGCTTAACAAAATCATTGGCTCGTGTTCTGGCGCCTGAAGTTCGCGTAAACAGCGTCGCTCCCGGGATTGTTCAAACAAGATGGGTGGAAGGTCGGGATGATCATGTCAAGCGCTTGGCGGAAGGAACTCCGCTGCAGCGTGTGGCCACTCCGGAAGATGTCTCTGAAGTGATGTATTCTTTGATTGTCAATTCCAATTTTGTGACCGGACAAAATATTATTATTGACGGCGGTATGTTTATTTAACGGAACCAGTTGTTATGTTTTAAGTAGAAGATGTTTGTCTAAATGTGCAGAATGATGTTTTTTGGCGGCCTGCGGGTCGCCCTTTGTTAGCGACATATTTTTTGGTGTGCTTGAAACTTTTTAAGTCAAGTGAGTCATCACTGTTGTGATTTGCAAAATGAACGAAATATTATTTCTATTGCCTAAACAGCATGGTGCATCATTCCTAAATATTTCTTGACAGCAAGCGGCTTTCAAGTGTATGTTATATTTGTCCAGTGAAAATATTAAGATAATTATATAGAGAGTGATAAGTAAATGTTGCAAAATAAATCAGTCCAGTCATTGTTCATTTTTTTAAAAATATATGCAAGCGATTACATTGCTTTTAAAGGAGGTGAGGTTTATCGTTTAGAGATTCATTCTCCATCATTATCCAGAAAAAGTAGAAATAACAAAATTGGGGGGAAAAAAATGAGGAAACTTGTCGGTTTGTTATTCGTCTTTATGCTCGTATTTGGTGTTTTGGCAGCGTGTGGCGGGGGTTCAGACGACACGTCCAGTTCGACGGATAACAGTGGCGGCAACGATTCTGCAAATAATGAAGCGGCAGAAGAGAATGTTGCTGCAGAAAATGATGGCTCCGAAGAAGGAGAAGAGGCCAGCGGGGAATTTGAAAGCGTAACAATTGCGATTGGACATGCCACGGCTGATAATGAAACGTCGCATTATCACCAGGGGATTCTGAAATTCGAGGAACTGATTACTGAAGCGACAGATGGACAAGTCACCATCGAAATTCATCCCAATGGGGTTCTCGGCGGAGAACGGGAAATGATAGAGGCCGTTCAACTGGGAACGTTGGATATGGTGCTGACTTCCTCAGGACCGCTAGGTAACTTTGCTGATAAATCATACGCTTTCGACTTTCCGTTTCTTTTCCGTGACCGCGATCATGCTTACAAAGTGTTAGACGGTGAAATCGGTCAGGAAGTCAACGATCAAATTGCGGAAACGGGCATGATTAACCTGGTGTGGATGGAAAACGGTTTCCGTCACTTGACGAACAACGTGCGGCCGGTCACGAAACCGGAAGATTTGGACGGCATCAAGTTGAGAACGATGGAAAACGATGTTCACTTATCGGCATTTAGAGAATACGGCGCGGATCCGACTCCAATGGCCTTTACGGAATTGTTCACCGCTTTACAACAAGGGGTGGTTGACGGCCAGGAAAATCCGCTGGCGGTCATTGTGCCGAACAAATTGCATGAAGTTCAGGATTACTTGACATTATCCAATCATATTTACAGTCCGGCTCCGTTTTTGATCAATAAAGATTTGTTTGACGGTTTCTCGCCTCAGCTACAAGAAGCGATTATTGAAGCGGCGGAAGGGGCCCGCGACTATGAACGTCAGTTCATCCAAGACATGGATCAGGAATTTCTTGAAACCATTAAAGAACAAGGGACAGAGATTACCGAGGAATATGATTACGATGCCTTTTTTGAAGCGACTCAGCCGGTTTATGATGAATATGAGGCTGAATACGGTGACATCTTGGATCGCATTTTGGCAACGGAGTAGTTCCAGTTCGCCTTAACAAATTCTGGTTCGTCGTGGTCATTTTGAGAGGGAGAATCAGCATTTCTTCCTCTCAAAATTGTTCATTTCAGGATTTTCTTTCAGGACGAGATCTGTAATGAAAGGAAAGAAAATTATGAGCTCAGTGCTAAAAATCATTGATCAGATTAACAAGTTTTTATTGATTTTAATGGGTATTTTTATGGGTATCATGTCCGTCGTCATTATCTTTCAAGTTTTTTCCCGCTTCTTCTTGGGTTTTCCTTTGCCTTGGTCTGAAGAATTGGCTCGTTTTCTCATGATTTATACCGTTTTCATAGGAGCGGCTTTAGCCCTCAGACAACAAAAATTGATTTCCATTGAGGTGATCGCCGAGAACATTTCGGCGAGGGCCAGAAGGATCTTGAAAACGACCGCCAATGCGATTGGCATCGTGTTTTTTATTATTTTATTTTTAAAAGGGATTGAAGTGACCAGTCAAGTGTACGGTCAGGTTTCGGCAGCCATGCGCTTGCCCATGTCCTATGCCTACGCGGCTCTGCCGCTGGGAGCGGTTTTTTTAACGATGAATGCCGTCGCCGTCATCATTGAAATGTATACGGAAACAGAGGAGGTGGAAAGTTAATGGCCCTTGTGTTAATTATCGCTTTGTTCGCCCTGTTGTTCTTGGGTGTCCCGGTGGCCATTGCCCTCGGTCTTTCATCAACAATCGCGATTTTGTGGACCGGGGATCTCCCCATGCTCATTGTCGGGCAAAAAATCGTGACGTCAGTGGACTTATTTCCGCTTATGGCTATTCCTTTCTTTATTTTGGCCGGCGTTTTAATGGAATTGGGCGGTATTTCGCAGAGATTAATTAATCTGGCCAATGCGATTACCGGACACCTGCCGGGAGGATTGGCGCTTGTTGCCGTCGTCACCTCCATGTTTTTCGCCGCTGTTTCCGGATCAAGCGCTGCAACGGTGGCTGCTATTGGCTCGATCCTCATCCCGGCGATGATCAATCGTGGGTACCATAGAAATTTTGCCGGCGGCATACAGGCGATTTCAGGTGAATTGGGAGTGATCATTCCCCCCAGTATTCCGATGATTCTCTACGGTGTGACGACGAGTACGTCCATTAGGGATATGTTTATTGCCGGTATCATTCCCGGGATTCTCATCGGCATCACTCTCTTAATTGCCGTATTTGTCATTGCCAAAGTTCGCGGTTATCAAGCGGAAACGGGCATCACCTGGGCAGATCGCAGAAAAGCTTTTGTTCAAGCCATCATTCCGTTAATGATGCCGGTCATTATATTGGGCGGTATTTATGGGGGAATTTTTACGCCGACGGAGGCCGGAGCGGTGGCTGTCGCTTATGCATTCATTGTTGGCGTTTTTGTTTATAAAGAAATTAAATGGAAGGAAGTCATTCCCTTATTGGGCCGCTCGGTCATTACTTCGGCCATAATCCTGTTCATTATTGCCAATGCGGGCCTCTTTGGCTGGATATTGAGCCGTGAAGGTGTCCCGCAGATGGTGGCTTCGTTTTTTGCCGGTCTGTCAGATTCCCCGGTGGTGTTTTTACTGATTATAAATGCGCTGTTGCTCATAGTGGGCATGTTTATTGAAACATCTGTATCGATCATTCTGTTGGCACCGCTGCTCGCACCTGTGGCCATGCAAATGAGCATTGACCCGGTACATTTCGGCATTATTATGATCGTCAACTTGGCCATTGGGATGTGTACACCGCCGCTGGGGGTCAATTTATATATTTCCTGTGAAATCGCCAAGATTAATATCATTCAGATTACGAAAGGGATCATTCCTTTGTTGCTCGTCATGATCTTTAATGTTCTTCTGCTCAGTTACGTGCCCTGGTTTTCGATGTGGCTCGTTGAACTGTTGCGCTAGTTGAACCTATGGATACTAAGTAGCTTTTTTAAAAGAGGAAGGAAAGCGAGAAAAGGGGAAGGAAAGCGAAAGAAGGGAAGGAAAGAGAATATTAATTTGGAACAAGCGCTGAGGATTGCCGAAGGAGGATGAGTTTGGTGCATATTGCCGATGAGTTACGAAAAATATTCCCTGAAGATCAAGTGACTGAAAATCCGACGATTTTGGAACAGCACAGTCATGATGAATCACACCATACCCCTCATCTACCGGATGTCGTTGTATTTCCAAAAAGGATGGAAGAAGTGGTTCAGTTGATGACATTTGCTAACAAACATCGGATTCCTGTCGTCCCGTATGGGATTGGTTCGAGCGTGGAAGGCAATCCCATTCCTTCTCAAGGAGGCATCAGCATCGACTTTCAACAGATGAACAAGATTGTGGAAGTGCGTCCCCATGATTTGTTGGTCAGAGTACAACCTGGTGTCACCAGAACGCAGCTGAACAAAGCGTTAAAAAAATACGGCCTATTCTTTTCCGTTGATCCCGGCGCCGATGCCACTTTAGGCGGGATGGCTGCGACGAATGCCAGCGGGACGACTTCTGTACGCTATGGTGTGATGCGGGATCAAGTGCTTGATTTGGAAGTTGTTTTGGCAGACGGGAGAGTGATTCATACCGGGGGACTATCAGTGAAATCTTCGTCTGGTTATCATTTGACCGGGTTGTTTGTCGGCTCTGAAGGAACGTTAGGCGTATTTACGGAATTAACCCTCAAAGTTTACGGGATTCCCGAAGAAATTCAACCCGTGAGAGCCACTTTTCCGACAATCGAACAGGCCGTGAATGCCGCTGTGTCTCTCCTTACGGCCGGTATTCCGATGGCCAGGATGGAATTGGTTGACGATGCTTCCATTGCTCAAGTGAATCGCTACAGTCAGACCGATTATATGGTCAAGCCAACGTTGTTTTTGGAGTTTCATGGAAACAAAGCGGGTGTTCAACAAGATCTTTCCTTTGCCCGGGAGATTGCTAAAGCAGAAGGGTGCTACGATTTTCAATTTGAAACAGATTCGAAAGCGCAGACACAATTGTGGGAAGCAAGGCATAATTTGGCTTTTGCTTTTATTCATGGGTATCCCGGGAAAAAGATGATGGTCACTGATGTTTGCGTTCCCATCTCAGAATTGCCCGGCGCGATACTGCATGCCCGAGGCTTGCTGGATGACTCCGGTTTGGGAGGGGCGATTGTCGGCCATGTCGGTGACGGCAATTTTCATGCATTGGTGATGATTGACCCAAATGATGCTCACGAGAAAGAACGAGCCGATGATTTTAATCAACAGATTGTGCAGTATGCCTTAAGCCGGGGAGGCACTTGTACCGGAGAACATGGCGTCGGTCTGGGCAAAAAAGCTTATCAACAACAGGAGCATGGCGAAGCATTGCCCGTCATGCAAGCTTTGAAACAAACGCTTGACCCGAAAGGGATATTAAACCCCGGTAAAATCTTTGAAATTTAATGCTCATCTATTAATCCGATCAAAGTCGTTTAGGATATGCGCGCTTTTACAGTGCTTTTAGGAGATGAATCATGAACGCCCTCGTTTGAAGCCATTTCAAAGAGGGCGTTCATCTTGGCGAGTGTCGTCACCGGATGTCATTCTTCCATTTGACATGGACATTCTAATT
>CALBTX010000113.1 GCA_937967685.1 uncultured Bacillaceae bacterium
TAACAGGAGGTAAAAACTTCCTGTACTGGAAACAAACCACTATGTTCATTCCTTGATTGAAAGGGTGGGTGTCCATGAAAATCAGGCAGAAATTATTAATCATGTTTTTGGCCATTCTCATCATACCGAGTTCTGTTCAGGGCATCACAGGTTATTACAATGCCAAAAACGGACTGGAAGAGCTGACGGAAAAAGGATTAAAAAACAACGTGCATATGGCTTTGGAAATCATTGATATGCATGAGGAGCTCGTCAGTACGGGACAAATGTCCTTGGAAGAAGCACAGGAAGAAGTGAAACATCATTTGCTCGGAGAGAAAGATGGAACAGGGTCTGATTTGGATTTGGACTTGGGGGAAAATGGTTACTTTTTTATTTTAGATCAAGATGGCACCTTTTTGGCTCACCCGACTTTGGAAGGAGAAAATCGGTGGGATGATGTCTCCCAGGACGGGATCCTGTACGTGCAGGAAATTGTCAGTCAAGCGCTCAATGGGGGAGGATTTACATATTATGAATTTCCTCTGCCCGATGATCCGGATACAATAGAACCTAAAGTGTCTTACTCCAAACAGGATCCGAACTGGGGTTGGATCGTCAGTGTCGGTTCATATACGCACGAATACAGTGAGCATGCCAACCAGCTGGTGAGAGACACCAGTCTGACATTAATGGCGACGGTGATTGTCGGTGCTCTGGCTGCCCTCTTTTTTGCCCATTACGTTTCCAAACCGATTCAACATATTGCCGCACAAGCGGAGCAGATTGCCAACGGCCATTTAGCCGTGTCACCGTTGGATGTCAAAACGAATGATGAACTCGGTTTGTTATCCCGGCAATTCAACAAAATGTTGTCTTCTTTAAGAAAGATGATCGGCCAAACGACTGAGGCCGTCCAACAAGTGGCATCCACAACCGATCAATTGGTGGCCGGAAGCGAACAGACCAGCCAGGCGGCAGAACATATCAGCTCATCCATTCAAGAAGTGGTCAGTGATGCCGAAGCACAGGCTGATAAAACAAGCGAGGCGGCACAGATCATCAACGACATGGTCGAGGAATTTGAGCAAATCAGTTCCCAATTTGAAAACGTCACAAACACTTCTCAGCAAACGGTAAAAACGGCCGAGTCAGGAAACGACGTTGTTTCAAAGGCCGAAAATCAGATGAATTTAATTGGACAGTCCGGCAGCGAAATGGAAAAAGCCATTCAGGAGCTGGAAGAACGTTCCAATCAGATTGGGGATATCATCTCCCTGATTACGGACATCGCCGAACAAACCAATTTGCTGGCCCTCAATGCCTCGATTGAAGCTGCCCGGGCCGGTGAACACGGCCGTGGATTTTCCGTCGTGGCTGAAGAAGTGCGCAAACTGGCTGAACAGGCCGCTAAAGCGACGGACAAAGTGAAACAATTGATTGTCGAAATTCAAGGCGATATTCAGCAAACAGCGCAGATCATTGCCGAAAACGGCTCCAAAATCCGGGAAGGGGTACAGCTCACCGGTGAGGCGGGAAAATCTTTTCAAATCATAAGCAAGTCGATTCACGGGGTCACTGCACAAATCGAGCAGATTTCTGCGAAAGTTCAACAAATGAACAAAGGGACCGGTCAGTTGGTTCAATCCATGGCCGAAATCGAAAAACGCTCTCAAACGACCGCAGGTTATGCCCAAAATGTGGCTGCAGCGACGGAAGAGCAAACAGCATCGATGGAAGAAATCGCTTCAGCGACTCAAGTGTTGGGGCAAATGGCCGCAGAATTGCAACAGACTGTTGACGGCTTCAAATTGTGAATCAAACGGTTTGTTGCCGTTCTAGACAATGTCCAGGGGCATTTTCCTTGTCGGCTTGGGAAACACTCGCTCCAACTTGTGCAGGTCGTCATCACTCAACTGGATGGCAGCCGCTTGCGCATTGGCCAGCACATGTTCCTCCCTTCCGGCTTTGGGGATGGCCATGACGTCATTCGTTCGTATCACCCAGGCTAGCGCAATTTGCAACGGTTCAACGTCATATCGACGGGCCAGCTCACCGATGACGGGATCCGTTAATAACTGTCTTCTTAAGGATCCACCTTGAGCCAGTGGACAGTAAGCCATGACCGGCAATCCCTTTTCTCGTTGCCAAGGCAAGAGATCGAACTCAATGCCCCGCGAACCCAAATGATACAAAACTTGATTGGTCATACAGCGCGCACCATTGGGCGTGTTCCATAATTCACGCAGATCGTCGATGTCAAAATTGGACACGCCCCACCTTAATATTTTCCCATCTTGGCGCAGTTTTTCCATGCCTTCAACCGTTTCTGCCAACGGAACGCTGCCTCTCCAATGCAAAAGATACAAATCGAGATAATCGGTGCCCAAGCGTTGCAAACTGTTTTCACACGCCTGAAAAATGTGATCAAGCCCGGCATGATGCGGGTACACTTTGGATACGATAAACACTTTGTCCCTGCGGCCTTTAATCGCTTCCCCCACGATCCGCTCGGCTCCGCCGTCCGCATACATTTCCGCCGTATCGATCACTTGCATGCCCAACTCAATGCCAAATTGTAAAGCGCGCACCTCTTCGTCTCTTTGCCGGGGATTTTCCCCCATCCTCCAGGTACCTTGGCCGAGGCAAGGCAGGGACGTGCCGTCGGGAAAGGTGACGGTGCGCTGTTTGATCCGCTTGCTCAGCGTCTCAATGGACGGATGCTTTTGTCTGCTCATTTTTAAAATCATCCTTTCTGTCCTACGGTTTCACCAATTCATTTCATCCATCGAGGTCAGCCGTGCATACCTTCTTTCCAAGCTATTTCGTCTTTAACAACAGTAATTCCGGATGTTCGAGTAAATTTCGCAAATGCGCTAAAAATTGACCGGCGGGCTCCCCATCGATGATGCGATGATCAAAAGTGAGCGATATGCCCATCACATGACCGATGACGATGTCATCATCTCGAACGACCGGTTTCTTTTCAATCCGATGCACACCGAGAATGGCCACCTCGGGATAATTGATAATGGGCACGGCGAAAAATCCACCGCTTGCTCCGGTGTTGGAAATGGTGAAGGTGCTTCCTCTCAATTCGTCCGGCTTTATTCTTTTTTGTCTGGCTCTGTCCGCCAAATCTTCAATGCTCACGGCGATTTCCTCGATTGTTTTTCGGTCCGCATTTTTGATGACGGGTACGACCAATCCTTCTTCCGTCGCTGTGGCCACGCCGATATGAATCGGTTTGTGATAAATGATTTCCATTCGTTCTTCGTCAATTGTCGCGTTGAGCAGCGGATGGTCCTGCAAAGCAACGGCGACCGCTTTGACGATAAAAGGTAAATAGGTGACCTTCATCCCCTGTTGCTTCAGGAACTGGTTGAATGTGGCCCGAAATTCGACCAGCTTGGTGACATCAAACTCATCCATACCCGTACTGTGAGGGATTTTGGCTGCGGATATGACCATGTTCTCATATATTTTTTTGCGCAGTCCACTGATCTTCTGTCTTGCAGAAGGAACATGTTCAGACCAAGCATCCGCCGCCCAATCAGTTCTTGTGTGTTCGTCTTCCGACCTTTCACCTTGAACGCTTGCCAAGGCGTTCTTTTGGCCCATTTCTTTTTGTATGTTTTCAGGCCGTGATGCATCATGTTCTTCCAAATACCGATACACATCTTCCCGTGTCACTTTCCCCCTTTTTCCTGTGGGGGTCACCTTGGCCAGGTCAATATTCATTTCCCTGGCCAACTTGCGCACTTTCGGGGCGGCCAGAACTTTCACTTTTCTTTCCAAGTCAGGTTGTGTCGATGCTTCCTTTTTTGCTGTATCAATGACGGCGAGCGTTTCACCGACTTTGATCACTTCATTAACGTCGGCTCCCAAGTGGAGCACTTCACCGCCGACGGGTGATGATATTTCAACGACCGCTTTGTCCGTCATCACTTCAACAATATTTTGATCAGGCTCAATGACATCTCCGACATTCACCAGCCATTGCACGACCTCGGCTTCATACAACCCTTCACCGATATCAGGCAATTTAAAGGCATAACTCATTCTGGTTCACACCCTTCCTTTATGACGCGTCTTGCAGTCCCTCAGGCGCCTCCCGGCAACCGGTTGTCTAATGGGCTAACAGTTCTTCGATCCCCTTGGCAATTCTGTCTTCATTGGGCAGCCAATCGTCCTCAATCATCGGGACGGGATACGGCGTATCGTATCCGGTCACCCTGAGGACCGGCGCTTCCAAGGAGTATATCGCCTGCTCATTAATCAAGGCTGAAATTTCTGCACCCACGCCGCCTGACTTGACCGCTTCGTGGACGATCAAGACCCGCTCGGTCTTCTCTACGGAAGAGAGGATCGTTTGGCTATCCAGCGGCACAATGGTCCGTAAATCGATCACTTCAATGGACACACCATGAGTTCCTTGCCAATCCTGGGCCACTTTTTTGACCGTCAAAGCGGCCGCCCCCCAGGTGATGATCGTTACATCGGTTCCTTCCTGGACAATGCTGGCCTTGCCGATCTCCAGCGTGTAATCTTCCTGCGGAACTTCCTGCCTAAAAGCCCTGTACAATTTCATCGGCTCGAGAAACAAAACCGGATCGGGATCGCGAATGGCCGCAATGAGCAATCCTTTCGCATCGTAAGGGGTACTGGGCATGACCACTTTTAATCCCGGGGAATGTAAAAAAAGCCCTTCCAAGCTGTCCGCATGCAATTCCGGCGTCCGCACACCGCCTCCATACGGTGCCCGAACGACAAGCGGAGCGGTGAAGCGGCCGGCGGAGCGAAAGCGAAGTCTTGCCGTTTGAGCCGCCAGTTGATCCATCGCCTCGTAAATAAATCCTAAAAATTGTATTTCAGCCACAGGCCTTAACCCTCTGGCGGCCATCCCCACCGCTGCACCGACAATCGCTGATTCAGCCAGCGGCGTGTCCACGACCCGCCGCTCCCCAAATTGAGCCAGCAATCCATTGGTTGCCCGAAATACGCCTCCGTTTCTGCCAATATCTTCCCCGAGCAGGATGACCCGTTCATCCCGTTCCAATTCCAAACGCAAAGCATCATTAACCGCTTCAACGATATTCATCCTGGCCATAGGCAGACACTCCTTTACCCAAGCGAATCTTTTTGTTCTTTTAATGATGGCGGCAAAGTTTCATAAACATGATCAAAAGCTTCCTGCAGACGGCTTCTCGGGGTTTCTTCAGCCTGTTTGAAACTTTCTGCAATTTCCTGCTCCAAGCGACGGACTTCTTTTTCTTCGAGTTCCTCGTTCCATAATTTTTTGTGCATCAAATAAGATTTCATGCGCCGTATCGGGTCTTTGGCCTGCCAATTTTCCAACTCACTTTGCTGCCGGTATCTCGTCGGATCATCGGCTGTCGTATGCGCCCCTAAACGATACGTCACAGCCTCAACTAACACAGGCTTCCCCTGCCTCGCCCGGCGAATCGCTTCTTGCATCACCCGATAGACAGCGAGCAAATCATTGCCATCCACCCGAATGCCGCTGATCCCATAAGCAAGGGCCTTTTGAGCCAACGTCCGGCTTGCCGTTTGTTTGGAGACGGGGACACTGATCGCCCACTGATTGTTTTGTACAAAAAAAATGATCGGTAAGCGCTGCACAGCGGCAAAATTCAAGGCCTCATGAAAATCCCCTTGAGAGGTCGCTCCATCGCCGACATAGGCAACACTCACTTCATCTTTTTCTAAATATTTGCTGGCCCAGGCGCTTCCCATCGCGTGTAAACTTTGGGCCGCAATAATAATTTGCTGTGAGAACACATTGACACCTTCCGGCGGAGACGCCCCTGCCAGATGGCCCATTGGGTATAGAAACAACTGGGACAACGGCATCCCGTGAACAAGGGCCGCTCCAATTTCCCGATAGCTCGGAAAAATCCAGTCCTGCTTACGGAGCGCATAAGCACTGCCCACCTGAGCGGCTTCCTGCCCGGAAACCGGGGCGTATGTCCCCAGCCTGCCTTGCCTTTGCATCTTGACGGCTCTTTCATCAAATAAACGAATCAACAGCATCCACTTATACATCTCAATGATTTGGTGTGCTTCAATGTGAGGTTCTTCCCCATGTAAACGTCCTTTTTCATCCAAAACGGAAAACGTATCCACCATGATGTCATCCGGTTCAAGCCACATCAGCTGCCCTCCCTTAGTTTTCTGTTTTGCACGATATGGCGAAACATTTTTATTTCAAGGAAGATTAGCAATCATCATGATCATATTCTAGCACATCACGTTTGATTCTACTACAAACCGATCATTCATCCTTTCCTGCGAAGAGGAAGCCTCTCCTACCAGACACTGCGGTACCAAAGCCACAAATCGAATCCATATAAATAGGCGATCAAGGTGCCCGCTGCGATAAACGGAGCAAAGGGCACGGGTTGCTTGCGCTGTATGCGGCCCGTGATCATCAACAGCCCACCGATGACAGCACCGAAAAAGGAAGACAATATGAGACTTAATAGTGTCAGCCAGGGCCCCAAAGCCACACCGATCGCCGCATACAGCTTAATATCGCCCCCGCCCATGCCGCCCCGGCTGACCCAAGCGAGGGCAAATAAAAGCAGGAAGCCGGACAATCCCCCTGTTAGATAGAACCAGAAGGAATGCTCCCCGATCCAGATGCGCATCAATGTGAGCAGCAAAAGACAAGGGATCGTCAACACGTCAAGGATGAGTTTTGCCCTTAAATCCATCAGTACAGCCAGAACGAGCATGGCGCATAACACCCATCCGACCGCTAACTCGGCTTCCAGACCGATTTGTTTATAAACGAGGTAAAATGCACATGCACTGACCGCTTCACCCAAAGGATAGAACATGGAGATGGGGGCACGGCAATGTCGGCATCTTCCGCGCAAAAAGACATAACTGCATAAAGGAATCAAATCGATTAAGCTCAATCGCTTTTGACAATGGGGGCAACGTGAAGGGGGAAAAATGATCGAATCCCCTTCCAAGACACGGACGGCCACCACATTGAAAAAACTGCCTAAGATAAGCCCAACGATGATAATCATAATGTCGATGATCACGATAAAATCGGCTCCCTTTGCTATTGATCAAAACCAAACATGACAGCGTTTTCCCCGGACAAACGCCTGTTATTCTATCATCATAGCCGCTTACTATGTTGGAAGCAATATCTAGCATGAGTAGAAAGACTTGCAATTTCAGTGATGATTAGTATAATAAAAATTGTTAGCAACCGTCTAAGGTGAGTGCTAACAACTCCCCAATCGTTGATGTGCATGAAACTTTCTGATGTGCACGAAGCTTTCTGATGTGCACGAAACTTTTTTGTGCGAGGCTCTTTTTTCAAGCCTCTGGTCAGCACCTGGCCATGCTTAGAGAGGGAGGGGTCCATCGCTTCAAAGACAAACCCATAAGCGATATTTCATCGCTCTCCTTACCACTCCCGCTCAGCATGGGGAGTTTTTTTTGTTCCAAATCCGGAAAGGAGGTGTATGAAGTTTCAAAGACGGCATGCTTCATCTGTCATGTTGATCTTATTTAATGAAAATGTTTAGGAGGGATTTGAATTGAGTAAGATCAAAATTGCCATTGCAGGTGTCGGGAATTGTGCCAGTGCGCTTTTACAAGGCATTGAAATGTACAAAGAGATGGCAGATGAACCCATCGGTTTAATGCATTATGATCTTGGAGGGTACAAACCGGGAGATATAGAAGTGGCGGCCGCATTTGACATTGATCAGCGCAAAGTGGGCCGTAAACTGAAAGATGCGCTCTTGGCCGAGCCCAACTGTGCTCAAATGTTCTATGACCAGCTGCCTGATTATCCGGTGACGGTACATATGGGACCGGTTTTAGATGGTGTTTCTGAACAGATGGCAGATGACGATAAGCAGAAAATGTTCATCACGGCCAATGAAGAACCGTGTGACGTTGCTCAAGTGCTGAAAGACAGCGGGGCAGAAATGTTAATTTCCTATTTGCCCGTCGGTTCTGAAGAAGCCGTCCGTTACTATGCTCAGGCAGCATTGGATGCCAACGTCGGCTTCATCAATGCCATGCCGATCTTTATCGCTTCAGATGAATCATGGGCCAACAAATTCAAAGAAAAAAACATTCCTCTGATCGGAGACGATATCAAGAGCCAGGTAGGCGCCACGATCGTCCATCGCACGCTGACAAAATTATTTGAAAACCGCGGCGTCACTTTGGACCGCACTTATCAAATCAACTTTGGCGGAAATACCGACTTCCTTAATATGCTCAACCATAACCGCCTGCAGTCCAAGAAAAAATCAAAAACTCAAGCGGTGCAAGCCGAGCTGGACACGCCTCTGGATCAGAAAAACATTCATATCGGGCCGAGTGATTACATTCCTTGGCTGAACGATAACAAAATTGCCTATATACGGATGGAAGGCCGCGGTTTCGGTCACGTTCCCCTATCGTTGGAAGTCAAACTGTCCGTGCAGGATTCGCCTAACAGCGCGGGCGTGATCATTGATGCCGTTCGCTGCATGAAACTCGCTTTGGATCGAAAGATCGGCGGTCTGCTCACCTCCATTTCGGCCTACACGATGAAATCACCGCCGATTCAATATACAGACACAGAAAGCAAGCAAATGGTCGAGGAATTTATCGCTGGCCGGAGGGAACGTTAAATGCGGGCTGCTATTTTGGCAGCCGGCGAAGGGAGCAGGTTAAGGAGCCATTTCAACGGCCCTAAACCGCTCTTCCCCATTTTGGGTCTCCCTTTGATCGTGCGTAACATCCTTCAGCTGCGCGAAGCGGGCATTCACGAATTTGTGATTATTACCGGGTGTTACGACCGTGAATTGCGCGACGTTTTGGGAGACGGCAGCCAGTGGAACGTCCAGATCACATATGTGTACAATGCACGCTGGCAATTGGGCAATGGCGTTTCTGCGCAAGCGTATCAACACGTATATCAGCCCGGAGAAAAATTTATCCTGCTCATGGCTGATCATCTGTTTGAACCGGGTGCCTTTCGGTCATTCGTCGCTCAAGCTGAGCAACTCGAAGAAGGTAGCATATTATTGGCTGCTGACAGAAAACTGCATAAGGTACATGATGTGGATGAAAGCACGAAAATAGCTGCTGAAAATCGTCTGGCCAGCCAATTGGGGAAAAATTTATCTGACTTTAATGCTGTGGACTGCGGCCTGTTTCTCTGCACGGGAGCCATACTGGACGCACTCAGCCAAGCGATGGAAGAAGGACGCTACGGATTAACGGACGCAGTCAACATATTGGCCGGCAGAGGGAAAGTGAAGCTGCATTTTGTGGAGCAGGCATGGGTGGACGTGGATGATCCGCAAAGCATTCCTCACGCTGAAAAGATGCTTCTTGGCGCTTTAGTACCGGCAAAAGACGGTTTTGTTTCGCGCCATTTCAATCGAAAGATATCCCTCAGGATCACCCAGAGAATCGCGGCTTCCAAGATGACGCCGAACCAAATCAGTTCGTTTTCCTTTCTTGTAAGTCTTTTTGCAGCGCTCAGTTTCGGCATGGGCTATCCTTGGGCAGGAGGTCTCTTCGCTCAATTCAGCTCCATCCTCGATGGCGTCGACGGGGAAATCGCCCGGTTGAAATTTCAGCAAAGTTTATCTGGCGAACTGTTCGATTCCATATTGGATCGATATGCCGATTATTTCATCATTATGGGCATGACTTATTGGTGGTTTGTGCACAGTGATCAACCAGCTGTTGCTCTCTTGGTCGGTATGCTCGCTTTAAGCGGTCAGCCAATGTCCATGCTCCTCAAAGAAAAGTACAAAACGATGACGGGAAAAACCTATATCCCCGACGAAGAAGACGGGTGGTTTCGTTATATCCCGGCGAATCGGGACGGCCGTTTGTTTTTGATCTTGCTCGGAGGCATGCTGAACCTGATCCCGGCCACGTTAATCGTCCTCGCTGTGCTGACTCATGGACAAACGTTAGGCCGACTGATCACGTTATATCGCAAGCTGAGCGATTAAACCCTGGATGAAGCCGATCAGACCACCGATAAACGCCCCGATGAATGTAATCCATTTCAGTTCTTTTCTGGCCATGGCCAAGGCGATCTCTTCGATCCGTGTTAAAGGAAAGCGTTCAATTTGTTCCTTGACGATGTTTTCAATGTTAATGTAGGCTAAAACGGATTCGACGTGAGTGAGCAACCATTGGCCGGCCCAATCCAACAGTTTGGGTATCCCATCCATGATCAGCGCTTTGGAGCGGTCATGGATCAGTTCGTCCAAAGGCGTATCAAACCAAGCATCAAGAGGAAGTTGTTTTACAAGCTGATGTCGGAGCCATCGTTTGACTTGTTCTATCCTTTGATCATCGACCACTTCCCCGGCCGTTTTGTGCAGCATGTCCTGCCATTCTGCACGCAGTATTTTTTCCAATGCTTGTCGCATGTCCGCTTGACTAAGCATATGGACAACTTCCTTGTGGAAAAATTCCACAACCCTATCGTTACCGGCCATTCTCTGCAAAACCTGCCCCCACATTCCTCTCCCCTGCGAAACATGGAGGAGCACGGAGCGCAGCCGTTCCTTGCCTTCATAACCGGACAAATCATTGACGATTTTCTCGATGATCATTTCAGCCGCGCGAGGCATTTGTGCATCGATATAACGTAGAAAGTCGTTCGGTAAAACGGTTAACAGCTTCTTTTGTTTATGTGCCTCCCATTGGCGATCCAAATAACTGGCGAACATATCCGTTGCTTTTGTTTGACATCGCTGCTTCAAATCTTGGATACCGGCATATTGGTGGACCAGCTCGGCCAAGGTTTGCTCACTGTGAAGCAGTTCCCGACAAGCTTGTTCGGCCCATTCGATCATGTTGCGTTTGAACGCCGGTTCGTTCAGTCTAGTGATCAATCCTTCTGCGGTCAACAAATGATCAGCCACGGTTTTCCCTAACTGCGCGGCCAGTTCTGCTCTTCTTTTGGGAATCAGTCCGGGTGTCAGTGGGAGGTGGTATTTGCCGATATGTATAGATCGATGCGGTCGAAAAAGCATGATGATGGCCAACAAATTAGTCATTCCACCGATCAACGCGCCAATGACCACCATCAGGCCCAAAAACAGCATAGACTGTAACATGACTTCTGCCCTTTCGGTTGGAAAATGGTTCAATCTACTCTTGCAAAGGGTTCAAATTTTCTTTTCCTGTCAAATGCAAAATCATGTCTGTTAACAGATCGATTTCCCCATGAATGTCCTTTAGACTCACCGTTTCCACCGGCGAGTGCATATATCTCAAAGGCAGGGAAACGAGAGCGACGGGAACGCCTTTTCCCGTCAGCCTGATTTTATCCGCATCCGTTCCGGTCAGTTTCGGGGTCAGTTCATATTGCAAGTTTATGTTTAACCGGGCCGCGCTGTTTTCCAACAATGTATTGATCTTTGTGTTTATCGGGGCGCCTTTGGCCAGAACAGGCCCCCGATCGAGATCAATTTCACCGTATTTGTTTTTATTCACGCCCGGATAATCAGTAGCGAACGTCACGTCACAAGCGATGGCCATGGCCGGATGGATGCCGGCCCCGGCAAAGTATGCCCCGCCCATATTGGTTTCCTCATTGACCGTGCTTGCCGCATATACACCAACCTTGCTTCTTTGGGCGACATTTTTCAACACTTGAGCGACAATAAACAAGCCTGTCCGGTTATCAAGGCCCCTTCCGCTGATTCTGTCATTCAGCAGAAACTCGGGTTCCCTTTTATAGACAGCCAAATCGCCGATTTGAACCAATGACTGCATTTCTGCTTTGCTTTTCGCTCCGCAGTCGATGTACAAGTCTTCAAAACCGAGCTTCTCCTTCACCCCGCCATGATGTTCGGCATTCGCTCCGATCACCCCTGTGATTCTTTGTTTGTACCCCAACACTTCCACTTTCATGCCCACAGCCACTTTCGGACTGAGCCCGCCGACTTTATCAAAGTACAGAAAACCGTTCTCATCAATCCGGTTGATCACCAAACCGATCTCGTCACAATGTCCGGCGAGCAGCACTTTAAACGTCGCTTCAGGATTGACGATGCCGATGACATTCCCGGCTGTATCCGTTTCAATTTTATGGGCAAACCGCTTCACATACTGCATCCACTTCTTCTGGATCATCACCTCCGAACCGGACGGCGAAGGCGTCGTTAATAAATCCAGTAAAAATTGTTTTGCCTCTTGATCCATAACTCGTCTCCTTCGTCATTTTCTTCCTATTATACCCTTCTTAGTTCCAGATTGATGTAAGAAAATAATACCCTAACGTCATTCTTTAAGTAATGCAGAAACACTCACCCAATTTCCGGTTTCCGCTGATTTCTCTACCGCTTCTAATACAGCCTGGTTTCGAACACCATCTTCAAAGGTAGGGGAAGAATTCTTTCCAGTGGTAATACTATGCATTAATTCATATAACAAGTTAATAAAAGTATGCTCGTAACCTATAATATGTCCAGGAGGCCAATATCTCCCTGCAAAAGGATGGTGCGCCTCAGTACAATTAATCGTCCGAAATCCCTGTAATCCAGGGTCATCATCAGCCAAATAAACTTCAAGGTTATTCATATTTTCCAAATCCCAGCGGATCGAGCCTTTTTCACCATTGATTTCAAAACGATTACCATTGCGATTTCCTCCTGCAAAACGGGTCGCTTCAAAAACCCCCAATGCACCGTTCTCAAATCGGGCTAGAAAAGCAGCCGCATCATCAACCGTCACTTTGCCCATTTCGCTTTCATGCCCAATGGCACTGAGGCCACCAGACATCTTCCCGATTG
>CALBTX010000114.1 GCA_937967685.1 uncultured Bacillaceae bacterium
CCTATGAAATGTTTTGTGCAGCTGTTGCCGCTTCACTCAATTGATGACGCTCAAGCAATTCGCGGAAAGCTTCCCCGCTCATCCGTTCTTCCTCCAACAAAATCTGGTAGGCTTCTTGAAAAACATCGTCGTAAGATATGAGCATTTCCCGCGTTCGTTCCAGCAATTCGTTCAAAATTTGAGAGGCTTCTTCATGGAGACGTTCTTTATTCATATGTTCAATAGAGACAATTCCTAAAGAACTCAAGCCGGCGTCAATCAGTTGGTGAACATAATTCATCGCTTGTTCAAAATCGTTTTTCGATCCGGTGCTTCTTTCCCCGTAATAAATTTCCTCTGTGACGGCGCCTGCCAAACAGATCATGATTTGTTTTTCAATGTATGATCTCGTGTACAAATACTGCTCTTGAGGCGGGGATTGGCGCACATAACCCAGTGCACCTCCTCTAGGTGTGAGGACGACTTGGGAAACGGAGTTGGGACGTAACACTTCCGAAACAATGGCGTGACCTAATTCATGAAAGGCCACCCGTTTTTTTTCTTCAGCCGTCGATTCCCTGTCCGTCTGTTCACCCATCATCACCTTGTCAATCGCTTGGGCAATATGTGTGGCCGTAATCGTTTTTGCTTGTTGCCGATAGGCGTATATGGCCGCCTCATTGGCCACGCTTTCGATCTGCGCTCCGGAAAAGCCGAACGTATCCCGGGCGGTATCTTCCAACTTGACGCCTTTTTCCAGCGGTTTGTCCTTAAAATGAATCTTTAATATTTGTTCCCGCGCTTTCTTATCCGGCAGATCAACCTCAATGTGTCGATCAAATCGTCCGGGACGAAGCAGGGCGGGATCAAGTATATCTTTGCGGTTCGTCGCCGCCATCATTAAAATGCGCGGATGGTCGTTCGTTTTCATGCCATCCATTTCAGTCAGCAATTGATTTAACGTTTGATCATACTCTTTCTGCTGCTGGCCGTCTCTTTTGCCGCCGATGGCATCAATTTCATCGATGAAAATCACGCCGCGGTCTAAATTTTTCTCTTTGGCCAACTGTCGTACTTCTTGAAACAAATGGCGGATCCGGCTCGCCCCCACACCGACATACATCTCCACGAATTCACTTCCCGAAGCGGAGACAAATGCGGCGTTGGCATAATGGGCGGCCGCTTTGGCCATTAACGTTTTTCCAGTTCCTGGAGGACCGGTTAATAAAATGCCTTTTAAGGGGCGTATGCCGTACTTGCTGGCCAGTTTGTCTTCTTTCAAAAAGTCGATCGCTTCCTTCAGCTCCTGCTTCGGCCGTTCCTGACCCCCGATATGTTCAAAAGTAATTTCCCCGGCTTTCACTTCATGAGCCTTCATTTTTTTGTTTCCGAGAGGCAACGCACCTTGACGACTCATGAGCAAATAAATCAAGCCGGCGACGATGGCCAGAAAAATAAACGGCCCGACGTTATATCCCAAGTAAGACATAAAGATGAAAACGACGGGTATTGAGCCGATCAGCCACTCTTTCGTCATTTTCACTCCCCTCCCTGATTGAGTCCCGCAGGCAAGATGATGTACACTTCTTCATCGTCAGCCAGGTCAAAATATAAAAAGATATGCTCGGTTGTCATCATCACCCGGCCGTCATCAATCCGGTCGTCTGTCTTCAGACGCTGCATCACAGCGTCGAATTGTGTTAAATGCCCCTGATTTAATATTTCCAAAAAGGCAGATGCATTCTCCAGCCAGAAAGCATGATATTCCCCTTGCTCTGCCGCTATGAGAATGTCAATCTGCTTTCCGGGATGGGTGTCTTCAAGATAATTGTAAAACTGAAGCACATCCTGCCCGAAATCTGATTGATTTGCAAAACGGACTTCAACTTGTAAAGATTCCCTGTCGCTTTTTATATCAACGATTTCCATGCCTTCTCGGGCTTCAACCCAGTCCAGGATCGGTTTTTCCGTATTCAAAAATTGAATGGCGAACCAGCCGCCAAAGAGGACGACAGCTGTGAGGATACAGGAAAGCAGGACCATTTTGATATTCAATTGTTTCACCGTCCATCTCCTCCATCTAGCCATCCCTTATATCTATAAAGAAGTATAGCATATTGTGATAGACGATACCTTGAAAGTTCTTTCCAATAAAAATCCTACTTTCCTTCATTCCCCAACGTGTATCTTTTGTGAAATTCCCCCGCTGTCATGGTGTAATATAAATAATGCAAATTTTTTTCACTGTCGATCGCCTTTACTTCCCAACAAAACTCCCCACCGGTATATGCCGGCGTGATTTCCCGCACCGCCGTTAATTCCGGATAATCCTTCAAAGCCAAAGAGCCCGCTTCTTCCCTGGGCAAGCCGATATCTTCTTCTGCAATTTGCCGCAGTTGAAACGATTCATTGACGAAAACAAAGTAGGCGCTGTCCTCTTCGTCTCTCGCCTTAAAAACATAATATAAGGCATGGCCATGAAAGCGTTCAACATGCTCAACGGCAAGACCGGTTTCCTCTTCAGCAAATTGGATAAACTTTTGCATATCCTTCGTTTTATCGGCCTGAGCCGCTGAGTATAGATCGATGAACAGCCAGAGCAGCACACAAAATACGGCAATCGAGCCGATGATCCATTTTTTCATACCGACAACCCTTTTTCTTATTCGTCTACATCTTTTTTTATTTTATCACTTTTTGCCATTGAAATAGGAGACTTTCCAAAACTTGTTCGTCTTTTTTTAAAATAAAACTTAACTTTTCCACTTGCCAATTCTTCGTATTCATGGTCACACCGTATTCAAGGACATACGGATGGATCGAAGCGCTGAACTGTTCCAGCTGCATATGGTTGGCCAAGTACTGCTCAAAATCTGCCCGCATCATCTCGGCGTTCGCGCGTATATCGATGTGTAAAGCATCCATTTGCTCATGCCAAATAAAAAATTCAAACTGTTCACTGGCGATCATCTCAATGACCATATCAAGATGTTGAAGGGGAGAAAGAGACGTAAAAACGTCTGCAGCAAAATGTTCTTCAGTCCCTGCAAAGGTAAAAATCGTTTCTTCTCCCTTGCTTTCCAGAACAAACGGGTCGCCATTCGAATATTCCCCTTTAACTTTCCAGTGCTCCGGCGATTCAAATTCTCCTTCATAAACAAATGGTTTTTCTGCTTGTAAATTTTCGATGGTAAACGCAAAAGGGGTCTTGTGCCAATATGAAGCTTGATCTGCCAACTTTTGCCGTAAACGTCCCATGTCGCTTTTTGCCGACATATGCTGTTCATCTGTTACGGTTGCGGTCGTCTCTTTGATCGGGAATGCGTTGGGGAAGAAGGCACGGAGATCAACAAGGCGATTGACAAGCTCCGCCGATCGGTCATCCAGAGAAGTTAAATCCAGAACTTTTTGCTGTCCGCCGTTCATCTCCGCCGACTGCTTTGCAGCTTGCCCCTGACAGCCGCCAAGCAGCATCAAACAAAAAAGCCCGCACAAAATAAACTTTTTCACGAGACTGCTCCTTTCGTTGAGCGCATGTTCATCTTTTTACATATATATCGGGCTTGAAGGAACAGTATGCTTCTGTAATTATTGTTAGTCATAGTTCACAGAGGCATTCTCCATACTAAACATACCGCTCGGTAAGGAGGGCTGTCCGTTAATGCAAGCCGCAGAAAAAAAAAGCCAGGTGAAATGGTGGCCGCAAAGTTTTTTACACGGCGCAAACACCCCCTTAAGAAACACGCATGTTTGGTATGGACCACAATCACCTTTTAGAAAAGAAACTTTAGCGGTTGAACACACCTACCGGCATATTTTTTTCCCGAAAAACATTTAAACCTTACCTGCACGTCAAGCAACAAAAAGGGTGTCCCGCAAGACTGGGGACACCCCCCAAGATTTTGGAGACACCCCCAAGACTTTGGGACACCTTGTCGTTCACCGCATGTGTTCACCGCATGAACACGTATTGAAATCAAGTGGGTATATATAAGCGCATATATTTAACGGGGCTTATATATTTAACGGTTTAACTGCTGGACAACGCGCTTAGCTTCCGCAATAATTTTTTCCTCGTCCAGTGTTAAGCATTCTTTATTGCGGACGACTGGTTTTCCTTGAACATATACATCCGTCACATCATGGCCGGTCGCGGAGTAAATCAGATGAGAGATCGGGTCGTGAACAGGCTGCAAGTGGGCCTTGTGAGGGTCAAGTATGATAAAATCGGCTGCTTTTCCGTTTTCCAAAGAACCGATGTGCGCTAAGAAGAGACTCTCCCCTCCCCAACGTGTTCCCATGGCCAAGGCAGTTCTCGCCGGAACGACCGTGGGGTCCTGATTCACTCCTTTGTGTATCAGAGCGGCCAGACGAAGTTGTTGAAACATATCCAAATGATTATTGGATGCCGCACTGTCTGTCCCGACTGAAATGTGAAAACCTTTATCCAACAATCGGGGAACAGCCGCCACACCCGAACCTAATTTTAAATTGCTGGCCGGGTTATGCGAAATTTTGACATCGTGCTTTTTTAAAATGTCCATTTCTTCCTCGTCCAAATGAACGGCATGGGCGATTAACGTCGGGCGCTGAAACACGCCCAGATCACGCAAGTAGGCCACAGGGCGTTTTCCGTACTGTTCCATGTTTAGGCGCACTTCATATTCGGTTTCAGACAGATGAATATGGACGGGCAAATCCAGCTGTTCGGCGCGTTCGACAATTTGCCGGATATAGTCTGGCGGGCACGTATAGGGCGCGTGGGGAGACATCATGGTCGTGATTCTTCCCCCCGCCTGCTGATGCCAATTTTTGGCAAACTGTGTCGCTTCTGCTAACTTCATGTTGCGGATATGCTCGGAACCGAGGCCGATCACACCTCTGGCCAAAACCGCTCGAATCCCGCTTTCTTCAACGACTTGAGCCAGCGTATCCATATGATCGTACATATCCATAAAACAAGTCGTGCCCGTTTTTAACATTTCCAAAACGGCCAGGGAACCTCCCCAGCGCACGGTTTCTGCACTGAATTTTTCCTCCATGGGCCAGATATATTTTTCTAGCCACACTTGCAAAGGATAATCATCAGCATATCCTCTGAGCACGGACATCGCCGCGTGGCCGTGGGTGTTGACCAGGCCGGGCATCAGCCATTTTCCATGCAAGTCAATCACTTCATCAAAATCCGTTTCCCCAGGCGGTGTTCCGCCGCCAACTTCCCGAATGCTTCCTTTTTCGACGACCATATAACCGGCTGAAAACCAGTCGTTATGTTCGTTGGCCGTAATGATCACACCGTTTTTAAACAATTTTTTCAACATGCTTCAACCTTTCCAGATCCGCTTCGAGAATGATCATGCATTCATTACTTCGAGACAGTGCTCAAGAATCCTGCTTCGGAGGCAACATAAAAACGTCATAATCGTCTTTTTGGCTGATGACTAAAATGTGACCGTGCTGTTTCACCGGGTAAACATCCACCCAGCTTTCCTCCAGACGTTCCAACACTTCGGGTTCTAAATAATATTCCGGTCGATTAAAAATAACGGCCACATGTGCATCCACTTCCTTTAGAAAATCCTCACCGGATGCTTCCAGGCTGCCAAAATCACCCACTTTTAAAATTTGGGAATGCAAGTCATATCCGTTGAGCAACTCCTGTTCGACGCGGCGTGTCGCTTCACTCATGAACAAAAAGCGCTGTTCGCCATGAACGAGTTGGAAAACGAGGGAGTTGTCTTTCATCCCTAACGACAGGGGAACGGTCGGGTGTAAGATATGTATGTTGCTCTCTCCCCATTCTAAACTGTCCCCTCTTTTTAAAGCGTGTGCTTCAGTTGCTTCCCCCAGTTCCAACTGTTGAAAATAGTCCTCCAGATAGAATGGAAAATAAATTTGACGCGGCTCGTACGTGTCATAAATGTCCTTGAAATTGCCGAAATGTTCGTCCTGGGCATTCGTAATGACCAGCCGATCAATGTGGCGAATTTCCTGTTCGTTGAAAAAGGAAAAAAGTTCATCTTTGGAAAAAGAACTGCCGGTGTCGACTAAAATCGTTTCTTCTTCGGGCGTTTGGATCAAAGTGGCTTCTCCGCTCGTTAATTGAATAAAATAAACTTTCAACCCTTCGGCAGGAATGTTTTGCCGCAAATTTTCTTCGCCTAATGCGGCGCTCGCTGCTGTCGTGCTGAACAAAAAAAAGACGGCGGCAAACATACCGGAAACAATGATTTGCCGTGGACCAGTTCGTCTGTTCAACGGGCGTTCACCTGCTCCAAAACGGCGTATGTGCGCTCGTAATCTTCGTTCTGCAAATGTTTTAGCCCTTGAATCAAAGGATGGTTTCCGTGTCTTTGCGCCAACAAATCGATGGCCTGCCCAGCCTTCTCTTTTTCATTCCAGAGAAGCAGCATCCAAACATAAGCCATTTGGAGATCCGTGTCTTGCGGGAAGAGCGTCAGTGCTTTCAAAAACGTTCGCCGGCTTTTTTCCTTGTCTCCCGCTAAACCGTAATTCCAGGCCAAACCAAACCAGGCCTGTTGTTTCATCGTCCGCGTGTTCACTTTCATAAACCGCTCATAACAATGGGCTGCCATCTGAAAATACGTTTTTTGTTCAAATTGCCTGGCCATGGCCAGCAGTAAATCCGGGTTTTCCTGGTGCTGCAAAGCTTCAAACCAAAAGGCGAATCCTGTCTCTTCATCCCCCAATTGGTGATGGACCATCCCCAACATGAACAAACCTTTCCAGTCATCAGGGACAAGCTGATGATAAGCGCTGAATTTTTGTTGGCACAAATCAAATTGTTTCAACTGGTACAGCGTCTGGGCATGGTTGTAGAGCACGATCGGTTGCCACTCTTCTCTCAACTCATCCACACGCAATTTTTGAAAATAATGGTCGGCTTGTGCATAATTTTTTAAAGTTCCTTCAATACAAGCCAGCGCATGGACAGCCAGCTGCGTGAATTCCGGCCGCCTGCTCGTTTCCGCAAGAAACTGCAGATGGTATTTCGCTTTGTCCGTTTGAGAGTGCGCCAAATAAGCCTGACCCAAATAGAGACGGGCCGGCTCGAAATCGGGGACCTCGCTCAAAAGGGATTCCAGCCGCCTGATTGCTTCCGGAAACATTTGCAAGTCATAAAGTGCTTTAGCCCGTTTCCATTGCTGAATTTGTTCTTCGTTCGTTAATGAAGGGGATGAATGTAAGTCGGGCCCACCTTCGTCATAAACCGTTTGCGTCCCGAATTGTTTATAGTGAGCCAACAGATCTTCAAGTTCAATCCATTCTTCCAAAATCATTTCACTTTCTTTTTGGATGGAGCGCAGTTCTTTTTCAAATTCGGAAAATTGCAGTTTGTTTTGGGCATATTGTTCAGCCAACCCGTGTAATTTTTGTTTGATGTGAGTGAAAGCTTCTTTCATTTCCATAAAAAAACCACCCAACAGGCTATTTTTCTTCAGTGTTTCACCACGGCGAAACATTATACCTGTCAGGTGATCGGATTTTAGCGGATCGTGCCGTGACATTCAGCATGAATTAGTTCCGCCACACGATTTCCTTCTCCAAGAATGGCAATTTTCGGTTTATGCGCAACGGCTTCTTCATGACGCACAAAGGCGTAGGCCATAATAATCACCGTATCTCCCGGTTGAACCAGTCTGGCCGCTGCCCCGTTCAAGCAAATGATGCCGGATCCTTTTTCACCGGGGATCACGTAGGTCTCCAAACGGGCGCCATTATTGTTATTGACCACCTGTACCTTTTCGTTGGGGAGGATGTCCACCGCCTCTAACAAATCTTCATCAATGGTGATGCTTCCCACATAGTTTAAGTTTGCTTCGGTCACTGTCGCTCGGTGCAGTTTGGCCTTCAGCATTTCACGCCACACTGTTGAACCCTCCCGTCATTGTCTATATGCACGACGATGTTGTCAATCAAACGCGCTTTGCCAAATTTGACGGCCAAGGCGATAATAAACGTTTGTTGCAGATAATCAAGCTTTTGCAACCCCGGATAAGTACGGAGCTCCACATAATCAATTTCAGCGAGCGGCGCTCCTTCAATTTCAGTTCTAATGCGCTCTTCTATCTTGCCGGGACGGCGCTCCCCTTTTTGCACTGCGTCATAAGCGTTCTTTAGGGAACGATACAGCACGGTGGCTTGTTTTCTTTCATCCGTTGATAAGTAAACATTTCTCGAACTTAAAGCCAGACCGTCACTTTCCCGGATAATGGGACAAGGGCGAATGTGCACGGGCACATTTAAGTCGTTGACCATTTGTTCAATGATGGCCACCTGCTGGGCATCTTTTAAACCGAAATAAGCATAATCGGGTTGTATGATTTGAAACAATTTCATGACGACCGTCGCCACACCGTCAAAATGGCCGGGTCTCGATTTTCCGCACATCACATCCGATAATTCCCGGACAGATACGGTCGTTAAAGGCGCAGCGGAAGGATACATTTCGTTCGTCGATGGAGCAAAAATGACATCGACCCCGCGAGCTTGCGCTTTTTGCGCATCCTGTTCCAAATTGCGCGGATAGTCGGCGAAATCTTCATTGGCCCCGAATTGCAAAGGGTTGACGAAAATGCTCATCACGACGAGATCACATTCCTGTCGAGCATGGTCGACCATACTTAAATGGCCTTCATGCAAATAACCCATTGTTGGAATCAGGCCGATATTCAGCCTGGGATTGTCCGTCAGCAATTCCATGCGTTGTTCCCGCCACGCTTTGATCGTCCGAATAATCTTCATTAATTTTCATCCGCCTTTCCGCCGTACAACTGTCCCAATACTTGTTCATTCATCGAAAAGGAATGTTCTTCGGCAGGAAATGCCCTCGTTTTAACCTCTTGCACATAATGTTTAACCGCTTGAATCAATTGCTGGTCGGCTTGGGCATACTGCTTGACAAACTTGGGATTTAAGTCACTGCCAAAACCGACGAGGTCATGAAAGACAAGCACCTGACCATCACAATGAGGGCCGGCACCGATACCGATCGTCGGGACGTTGACCGATTCGGTGATTTTTTGAGCCAAAGCAGCCGGTATACATTCCAAAACAAGGGCGAACACTCCGGCTTCTTCCACTGCTTGCGCATCTGCGATTAACCGTTGGGCAGACTCGACATCTTTTCCCTGCACTTTATACCCGCCCAATTGATGAACAGACTGGGGCGTCAGGCCGATATGGCCCATGACAGGCACACCGGCCGCAACCAGTTTTTCAATCGTTGGGCACACTTCCCGGCCCCCTTCCAGTTTGACGGCTCGTGCGCCGCCTTCTTGCATCAAACGGGCGCTTGACTTTAACGTCTCTTCCAGTGGACCATGATAAGACAGAAAAGGTAAATCGGCGACGACAAGCGCCTTGTCAGTCCCCCGGGTGACCGCTTTCGTATGGTGGAGTATATCATTGACCGTCACCGGGACGGTCGAATCATATCCCAAAACAACCATGCCGAGTGAATCGCCGACGAGGATGATTTCAATGCCCGCCGCATCGACCACTTTTGCCGTCGGGTAATCGTAAGCGGTGATCATCGCAATCGGTTCACGATCCTCTTTCATTTTTCGCAAAGTGGCTGTTGTCACTGGACTCATCACGATTCCTCCCTCTAGAAATCTTGTTCGCTTCAAAAAAGCAGCTTGCATTCTAAAATGGCCAACAGAGCGATCAGCAGACGCCGGCCAAGACGCCGTCACGAGACAAAGAACGTCAACAGCAAAATAAAAAACCTTCCGCGGGCAGCAGAAGGTCACCTAGACACATCGGTCTTTACCTTAAAAATCGATGTCCTTTACGATCCTTCTGTCCCCGTTCAAGCGGTTGACTCGAGGCAGAATACTCGTCAAAAAAGAACGATGCAGTTTTCAAATGAACGGCATGATGGCCGGTATGGTTCCTTAACGGATACCATCCGCTTTTCATTATATCAGAAATAAGATGTCATGTCTTAAGATCGGCCGAATAAATTTGCCGAATGTTTCCATTTGCTTCTTCCAATAATAATATCCCTTCATCCGTAATCCCTGTGGCCCGTCCTTCATATTGGCCCTCCATGGTCCGGGCAATGACACGTTGGCCTAATGATACACTGTATGTTTCCCACAGCGTTTTGATCGGACGAAAGCCTTTTTCAAGGTACAGTTCATACAAACGCTCCCATTCTTCCAGAACATGAATGAGACACGCTTTCCGATCGATTGGTTTTCCCGCTTCCATAGCCAGAGAAGTGGCCCCTTGTTGCAGATCGGCTGGAAAATCCTCTGTTTTCTGATTGACATTGATGCCGATGCCTATGAGCACCACATGCACTCGATCAGATTCGGCATCTAATTCAGTGAGAATGCCGGCCACCTTTCGCCCGTTGATCAGTAAATCATTGGGCCATTTAATACCTATATCGAGATGGGTCACTTGGCGTAAAGCACGCGTGGCGGCCACCGCCGAAAGCAGAGTCAATTGCGGAATTTTCGATAAAACCAGGTCTGGACGAACGAGCAGACTGAGCCAGATGCCCGTCCCCGGCGGAGAATGCCACGGACGCCCCAAACGCCCTTTCCCGTTTGTTTGCTGCTCTGCCAAAACAACCGTTCCCGAAGAACTCCCTGTCCTTGCTAATCGCTTGGCTTCCTGCTGAGTCGATTCGCTGCGCTCAAAAACATGAATATGCTGTCCTACCCACTCTGTGGATAAATGCGGAAGCAACGTCGAAGCGGATATTTGAGCCGGTTCTTGAATGAGTCGGTAACCTTTCTTGCGCACCGCCTCAATCTGAAACCCCTCTGATTTCAAGTCTTCAATATATTTCCAAACAGCTGTCCGGGAAATATTTAAACGATTGCTTAACATTTCACCGGAGACAAATTGTCCTTTTTCTTCAACAAGATACTGCAGTAACTGTCTGCGGTTAGCATTCATCGCTGTCACGCTCCATTAAGTAAGCCAGCAACTGATCCCTGTCATTTTCTACGTGACCGTCAAGCACGGCTTTTTGCAGCTTGCGCAAAGTTTGCTGGATCCATGGCCCCGGTTTTTTGGTATAGATATCCAAAAGATCTTTTCCATTCACGCGCAGATCTTGTTTACTCTGTAAGGGCAATGCCCTGAAAGTGCGGTGGAGGGCCGTCAGTCGTGCAGGGTCAATCTGACCGTGCTGTTTGACGAGATTGATTTTTAGAACGGAGGCAAGCGTCGATTCACCGATGTCAAACATTTCATACGTCGTCAGTTGCTCTAAATGCGTGATGGCCGCATAATGCCTGATGTATGAGAGCAGAGTGCGAACTTGTCTGGCAAACGCTTTTGTTAAACGTAATTGCTTTAAAAAAACACCCGCCTCTTCTTCTGTTGCCAAAGATAAAAACAGTGCCCAGCGCTCGACAACGCTTAACGGATAAAGCGGGTAGTGCCCAATCTCGACAAATGATTGTTCAACCGCCGAAAATGGCGCCACCTTCCGAGCAATACCGTTCTGTGCATAAGCGAGCAAGCCCGTGTCAACAAAAGGGGCGGCCATCGTTTTTTCAAATTCGGCGGTGATCCGCTCCATGGAGATCCGCTCCAGAAGCTCGGCAGACGCTTGGATGTGCCGCTCGACTTGATCCTCTAGACGAAAGCCGAGCTGGGCGCCGAAACGGATGGCCCTCAACATGCGTAAAGCATCTTCCTGAAAACGCTCCGCGGGAGCACCGACCGTGCGGATGACCCTCCGTTTCAAATCTTCAAGGCCTTGAAAGTAGTCCACAATTTGATCATCCTTGTCCATGGCCATAGCATTCATGGTAAAATCCCGCCGGATTAAGTCGTCTTTCAAGAGGCGGACATAGCGGACATGATGCGGCCGTCGATGGTCCGTATAGACTCCATCCCGGCGATATGTCGTCACCTCAAAAGGCTGATTGTCGACGAGCACGGTGACTGTGCCGTGCTTCAAACCGGTAGGAATCACCCGTTCAAACAGCCGGCGGACTTCTTGCGGATGAGCCGCTGTGCAGATGTCCACATCATGAACGGGACGGTTCAGCAGCATATCACGCACACACCCGCCGACGACAAACGCTTCGTGTCCGTTTGCCTCTAACGTTTGCAAAATGTTTTTTGCCTTGCTTAACAAATCCTTCGCCTTGGCAAACAATCTCATCATCCGCTTTCACATAAACAAGCCCTTATGTCATAAACTAACACTGCACTTGTCACAAGTACATTCATTTGCCCTAGTACTCTGATGGACTGCACTTGTCACAAGTTCAAACATTTGCCATAAGTACACCGATGGAGGAATGCGTATGAGAACGATATATGGCCTCATGATTATGCTGGCCAAAATCATGCAAAGCAGAAAAAGATTCCGGTAAAACAGTTACGTCTCAGCCAGTACTGATTCATAAATATCGATATACTGCCGTAAAATATCCCGAGCGTTAAAATGTGTACGGGCTCTCTCAATCGATGCAGCAGAAAAATGGCGGTACATCTCCTCATTTTGCAACAAGCGGATGGCCGCCGAGGCCATTTCTTCCGTCGCCCCAATGGGATAAACAAATCCGCTTTGCTCGTGCTTAATCAGTTCCGGCAGTCCCCCGGCGTCCGAGGCAACAACAGGAACACCGCAAGCCATCGCTTCCAACGCCACCAAACCAAAACTCTCCTGTTCAGAAGGAAGCAGCATAATGTCTGTTTGAGATAAAATTTCAACAATATTCTTTTGTTCACCGAGAAAGATGACTTTCTCCTCCAAACCGGAGTTTTTCAGCAGCTGACAAGCTTTGGGAAAGTCCGGGCCCTCTCCGATTAAGACGAGTTTGGCTCGTACTTGTCTAGCGATGATTTGAAAAACTTTGACGACATCAGCCACCCGTTTGACCGGCCGAAAGTTGGAAATATGAACGACCAGCTTTTCATCAGGGTCAGCTAACGTGCCGCGCAGCGCCGCTGACTTTTGAGGATAGTAAACGCGTTCGTCCACAAAATTATACACTTTGCGAATCGGCTGATTGACTTGAAACAAATCATACGTTTGCCGGATGAGATGCTCGGAGACGGCGGTGACACTGTCGGACTTTTCAATTCCGAAGCGAATCATGTCTTTCAATGATTCATCATAGCCCAAAACGGTAATATCCGTCCCATGCAAAGTCGTGATCACTTTCAACGGATGAGCCGTCAGCTGCTTGGCTAAATAAGCACAGATTGCATGAGGAATCGCATAGTGGACATGTAACAGATCCAAACGTTCCCGGTTGGCCACTTGAGCCATTTTATTCGCCAATGTTAAATCATAAGGCGGATAGCGAAAAACAGAGTATTGATTCACTTCCACTTCATGATAAAAAATGTTCGGATTATAGCCGTTGAGCCTGAACGGCATGCTTGAGGTGATAAAATGGACTTCATGTCCCGCTTCAGCCAACAGTTTGCCCAGCTCCGTGGCAATGACTCCTGATCCCCCTAGAGTTGGATAGCAGGTAATTCCTATTTTTAATAATTTTGCGGACATGTCATACCCCTTTCCTTAAAATCAACTGTTGGAGAAGAAGAGGTTGTTTCACAACAAACGCTTCCGCATAACGAACATTGACCCATTTGCCGAAAAGTTGGTCTCGTGCTTCAATCGCTTCCACAAATCCGGTGTTTAAACGCGTTTCAACTTCAGCAGCCTCTGCTTGAAACTGTGAAGCATAAGCGAGCAGAGCCTTTTTTTTGATCTCCATCTGTTCCGAAATGTCGATGATCACATCGGGCTTGGCCACTTCGTTAAAAAAATAATAATACATTTGTTCCACTCGGTGGGGAGGGACAGCGTCCTGCTCCCTTTGATATTTGCGGATGTTGGCTGAGAAAACAGCTTCCTCGACAATCCGCGCCGTCTGGCGATGATCGGGATGACGATCTTCAGCATAAGGGAGACACACCACTTTAGGTCGAAAGCGACGAACCAAAACGACGATCTTCCATAACAGAGCATCGTTCACTGTTAATCCCCTGTCGGGAAACCCCAAATTGACCCGCTGCTCTACGCCTAAAATGTCTGCGGCCTGAGCGGCCTCCCTTTGTCTGCCCGCCACCGTTCCGTTAGATGACAGTTCCCCTTTCGTCAAATCAACGATGCCCACTTTGAGACC
This sequence comes from uncultured Bacillaceae bacterium, assembly GCA_937967685.1. Classification (GTDB taxonomy): domain Bacteria; phylum Bacillota; class Bacilli; order Caldalkalibacillales; family Caldalkalibacillaceae; genus CALBTX01. The sequence goes on from CALBTX010000114.1 coordinate 14,121, forward strand.
GTCCCGCACATGTTTATGTATCGTACCGGCCATGCCAATTTCCACGTCATCAGGATGAGCGCCAAAACAGAGCATGTCCACCGTATGCTGATCCATATGACCACCCTTTCCGGTCAATCTCTCTCGCTTATTCATCGTTGCGCAGTTCGGAACGCCAATCCAAATAGCCGGACTGGACGGCTTTAATAAGCATTTCAGCTGTGGCCATATTGGTGGCCAAAGGAATGCGATGCACATCACACAGACGTAACAAAGCGATGATATCCGGCTCATGCGGTTGAGCCGTCAACGGGTCGCGAAAAAAAAGAACCATATCCATCTGACCTTGAGCGATTAAAGAGCCGATTTGCTGATCTCCACCTAAAGGACCGGACAACAGCCGGATCACTTTGAGCGGCGTGTTTTCCATAATCCGCTTGCCGGTCGTCCCCGTGGCATACAAATGATGGTTTTTGAGAATCGGTTCATAAGCCGTTACAAAATGAATCATGTCTTTCTTTTTTTCATCATGGGCAATCAGGGCGATATTCATTCGTTTCCTGTCGTTTGACCGCTTACTCATTTTCAAGTACACGGTCCAATCCGTAGACAAATTTGCTTAATTCCATCACTTTCCTAATCGCCAGACGCACCCCGGGCATAAATGATCGGCGATTGATGGAATCATGACGAATGGTCAAAGTTTGCCCCTCACTGCCGAAAATGACCTGTTGATGAGCCACCAATCCAGGCAAACGCACGCTGTGGATGGGGAAACCTTCATAAAAAGCGCCTCTTGCTCCATCCAGCGTTTCTTTTTCATCGGGATGTCCTTGTTTATGTTCTTTCCTCACTTCAGCGATCATCTCCGCTGTTTTCAACGCCGTTCCCGAAGGCGCATCCAGCTTCCGATCGTGGTGCATCTCGATAATTTCTACGTCGGGCATATATTTTGCCGCTTCCCGGGCAAACTTCATCATTAAGACCGCTCCGAGGGCAAAGTTAGGAGCGAGAATGGCCCCCATTTGTTGCCGATGACATAACTGTTCTATTTCACTGATTTCTTCCGAAGTCAAACCTGTTGTTCCGATAACAGGACGCACCCTGTACTTAATGGCCAAATCGGCATGTCTTTTGACATGCTGCGGTGTCGTAAAATCAACGAGAACGTCTGCCTCTGTTTGTTCCAGCACGCGTTCAAGATCGTTATAAAAAAGGACGCCCATCGGCCCCATACCGATCACTTCGCCGACATCAACGTTGTTTAAGGTTGAATCCACGGCAGAGACGAGTTGTAAATCCGGATCATCGGCAATCATTTTGATGGTTTCCGAACCCATCTTCCCTTTTCCACCTGCTACGATCACTCGGATAGGCATGGCAAGAAACACTCCTTATGTATCGATGGCTTTTTAGGCTGAAGAGCACTATAATGTACCTACATTTTACTATATGACGACTGATTTGACTATGTAGTTGCCCAAAGGAGGTACGAACATATGTCTTTAAAATTGAAAAATATGGGGATGGTGATCGTTGGCAGCGCCATATATGCCTTTGGCTTGAATTATTTCAACATCGCCAACCAATTGGTCGAAGGCGGATTCACGGGCGTCACCCTTCTTCTCAAATATTTGTTTGGCTTGAATCCGGCGCTGTCCAACATTATTTTGAACTTGCCGATGTTCTTCATCGGCTTGCAAGTCCTCGGACGCCACGTCTTTATTTACACGATGCTCGGAACGTTTTCGCTTTCTTTTTTTCTCTGGCTGTTTCAAGATTTTCAGCTTGTTTTAGGGGATGATTTATTGCTGGCCGCCCTTTATGCGGGAGTGAGCGCCGGAATCGGCTTGGGCATCGTTTTTCGCTACGGGGGAACAACCGGAGGGGTGGATATATTGGCCCGTCTGGCCAACAAATATATGGGCTGGAGTATCGGAACGACGATTTTTGTCTTCGATATTTTCGTCATTTCCGCATCCCTATTATATTTAGACCATAAGGTTGCCATGTATACGATCATTGCCGTTTATGTCGGGGCACGAGTGATCGATTTCGTCCAGGAAGGCACCCGGGCAGCCAAAGCGATTATGATCATTTCCGAAAATGCACCACGGATAGCCGATCAAATCATCAAGAATATGGATCGGGGAGCAACCGTTCTACAGGGAAGGGGAGGTTTTACCGGCCATGCCAGAGAAGTCCTTTATTGTGTCATCAGCCGTAACGAACTGATGCGCCTGAAAAATATCGTTCAACAGATAGATCCATACGCATTTCTGACCGTGCATGATGTCAAAGATGTGCTCGGTGAAGGATTTACACATGATGAAAATAAACGGCCTTTAAGAGAAGATATATGATCATGATGGGACAGAACGAAACGGAGCAAAGTAAAAAGCCTTGCCATTTCCTTTCCAGGAGGAAGCGCAAGGCTCAGGGATGAGCATATTCGCTCGTCTTATTCTTGTTGAGAAAGCGCGAAAAAATAGACGAGTCTAAGCAATTCCAACACAGCCGTCAAGGCGGCGGCAACATACGTCAGTGCAGCGGCATCAAGCACCTTGCGTGTTGAGCGTTCCTCTTCATTGCGGATAATCCCCGCGGAAACGACCTGTTGCATGGCCCTGGAGCTGGCGTTAAATTCCACGGGTAAAGTGATGACCTGGAACAATACAGCCGCTGAGAAGAGAATTATACCCAACAGCAGCAAGCTAGAACCGAAACTACCGAAAAACAAGCCGGCGATGATGAGCGGAAAAGCGGCCATCGTACCGAAATTGGCGACGGGCACCAAACTATGTCTGAAACGCAAAAAAGCGTAATCCTCCGCATCCTGTAACGCATGTCCGACCTCGTGGGCTGCAATGGCCGTGGCTGCCAGTGAATGTCCGTAATAATTTTCTTCCGACAAACGGACCACTTTGGCCTGAGGATCGTAATGGTCGGATAACTTGCCTTTCACCGGTTCCACGCCAATATTGAATAAGCCGTGGTCATCCAAAATTTGACGCGCCACCTGAGCCCCCGTCATTTGTGATGATGAGGCAACCTGTGAATAACGGCTGTAAGCGGAACGAACTTTGTATTGAGCATACAAAGCCAGGGCAAGAGCAGGGATGATGGTCAACATATAAATCAGCACGGTTCTTCCCCTCCTTCAAAATAAACAAAATGATGATCGTAATTTTATTATAGTAGAAAGGTCAAAGTTAGTCAAACACTAAGATTGATTAAATTCCCGCCATGAAACGGTTTGCCGTGCACGTTCTCCCTGATATTTTCTCCAACCGACATAACTTAATATCCCGCAAATAAACGTCCCCAAACCGACCATTAAAAACCAGAAAGATTTTTGGCTGTCGTTCTCAAGGAAAAAAGCGATGCGCACTTGCTCAAGAAGCGCATCCAACAATGCTTCCGTTCTTTCCTTATCCTGCCACAACTGACTTCTTTGCTCCGTTAAATAAGCCATTTGTGAATCCAGCTGTGTATACACACGCAAAGGATGGCTGACGATAATCGCCGGACGAACGAGTTCATAATGGACGGCCAAACGGTTTAAATGAGCAAAAAACGGATCCCGCTCCCCTTCTTTTAAAGCGTGCTGTAATTCCAAGATCACTTTTTCAATGGACGGATAATATTGCAGCCATAACGGCTCCTCTTGATGAGCCACAGCATTTAAAGCCAATTTCATCGTCAACACTTTTTTTTGAACTTTCTGTTCATCTAAATCGGTCTCAGTGAGGGCATCTTTCGCTTGCAACATCGTTTCCAGTAATATATGAGCTTGTTCCGGATGTTGGACAAATTTCCCCAGTTTCAACTGCATCAATTCATCGGCCATGTTTTGCACCCGATTTTTGGCTGTGGCATAATCCTTCTTTTCAACCAAAGCGAGCACTTCACTGGCTTGCTCGTTTAAATCATACCATTTTTGATGCCATTGATCGTTGTTTTCTTCATTGGCCAATACGCCAGTCGGTGATAAAAAAAGAAATAGTCCACAGAGTAAAAGCGCCCAAACTAGGCGATCAAAAAAAGCAATCCGTTTTTGACGAACATTGAGCACACTCATCCCGATCCCTCCTAAAAACATCGTATGGGACAAGGGACAAGTTTAGACCACTTTTTCTAAATTCGTGTGCTGACCTTTTGCCTCCGGTTGCGAACCACACCGAAATAAAAGATCAACAAGCAGATCAGACTTAAACTGACGGTAAACAGATAAACAAAGTCTAAATATGGATGGAGACGGGCATCAAGCCAGGGAAAAATGCCAAGTGTATAATCCATGATATCATTACTTAACGTCCACATGGCAATCAGTACCAAATGACGTAGCCCGAAGGAAAAATGGGGGATGTACAGCAAAGCCTGCAAGGCCATGCCGAGGTGGGAGACAAGCAGCATGTAATGCTGCCAATTCAAAGTGCCGCCCAGTACAGCCGTTGATATAATCATCACTGACGCCCAGATGCCATATTTAACTAACGTCACAGCGCTGAACGCTTCCACATATCGCCATGTTTTTCCAGCGAGAAATGCACCCAGTACAAGCGTGAAAAACAAGCTGGCTGTCGGACTGTCAGGGACAAAAGGCCACAAATAAACAGGCGTGGACAGCAGTTGGTTTTTATACCAGAAATAGCCATAAACCGTACCGATGAGATTGACGGCGAATAACAACCATAAGGCGCTGGGCTGAGAGAGCCAATGAATCAACCATTTCCAATAGGTCAAAACAATACCCCTACTTTCCCAAAGTGTAAAAAAGCTGACTTAAATAAAGTCAGCTTGCACAAGTCATGCATGTATTTCTCCATGTCATTTTTCTAAGACGGTTTGTCAATGTCGATCTGTTCAAGTGAACGCCAAAAGTGATACGCAGCACGGCAACTTAATCGCCTTCGCCGTTCCCATCAGCGCTTCCTTCTTCATCGGAAGCATCGCCTGACGGCGCTGCATCAGTCCCTAACGAGACCAGCCATTCCACCAATATGTCCAGTTCTTCCTCGGAACCTTCAAATTGGCCAGGCGGCATCTCACCGATACCATTCTCAATCAAGTCGCGAACGCCGTCTGCATCATATTTCGCTCCGGCATCGAAAATAGGCGGTCCAACCGCTCCCTGCAACTGATCACCGTGGCAGGCAATACATGATTGGGCGGCGTAAATTTGGTATCCCTCTTCGCTTGTGTCGATTTCAACATTTTGAGCCGGGCTGTCATGGGCGTAGCGCTCTTCCTGTTCCCAGTTATGGCCCTCAGCCGCTTGGTACGTCAGAATAAACAGAGAGATAATCGTCATGAACATCAATCCCGAAGCAATCGGGCGTTTATACCAGCGGCGTTCGGGACCCGGATCAAGCCAAGGCGCCAGCAATAAAGCCCCGACCGCTAAACCTGGAATAATCACCGTTCCAATGACTGTATACGGTCCGGAAGCGTATGTATACTTTAACACTTCATACAGAAACAGAAAATACCAGTCAGGTATTGGACTGTAATTCGTGTCCGTCGGATCGGCAATCACTTGCAGAGGTGGTTCATGAGAAACGGTTAAGATCAAAAAACCGATCAAAACGACGGCCCCAACCATCCATTCTTTGAGTAAGAAGTTGGGCCAAAACGGTTCCGTTTTACCCGGATATTCGGAGTAATCTTTCGGATAATTGGGCGTTCTTTGAGCACGGATCCGTGAATCGCCCACATACTTCACATCTTTATGATCATCATGACCGGCCATGTTTGGTCCCCCCTATCTAGAAAGCAATGCATTTTATAGTGGTCCGGATATTCCTTGTCTGCGAATCATAATAAAATGAGCCGCCAATAAGGCCATTAATGCAGCTGGCAGGAAAAACACATGTATTGCAAAGAAACGCGTTAATGTTTCAGCACCCAAAATGGTTCCACCTGTTAACAGGTCTTCCGCCAAACCGCCGATAACAGGGATGCTGGCCGCGATTTCAACCCCGACAGACGTGGCAAAATAGGCCTTCATGTCCCAGGGCAATAAATAACCGGTAAAACCTAAGCCCAGGATGACCAGGAAAAGAAGGACACCAACAACCCAATTCAATTCCCGTGGTTTCTTATAAGCACCGGTAAAGAAGACCCTTAAAGTATGTAGGAACATAAGGACGATCACAACGCTTGCTCCCCAATGATGCATTCCGCGCACAATCGCGCCGAAGGCGACTTCGTTTTGCAAATACATCACCGAGGCGTGTGCATTAACAATGTCGGGTACATAGTACATCGTCAAAAACATCCCCGATAAAAATTGAATGACGACGATAAAAAATGTCAAGCCGCCGAAACAGTACACAAACGCCGAAAAATGATGAGCCGGGTTGACGTGTTCCGGAACTTCATGGTCGGCTATATCTCGCCACATCGGCGTAATATCCAGACGTTCGTCCACCCAATCGTACAATTTTTGCAGCATTCGTTACAACTCCTCTCGAGGGACAGCTTTACCTAAATATAATGTCCCTTTGTCGTCCACTTTATATTGGTAGACATCCAGCGGCGCGGTTGGTGGTGTTCCGGGCACATTGATACCGTCTTTCGTGTACAGGCCGTCATGGCACGGGCAGTAAAAATGTTCGGGATAGTCTTCATGCGTATCCCATTGGACGGTACAGCCGAGGTGTTTGCAAATCGGAGACAAGGCCAAAACTTCCCGTTCCCCTTTATCATTTTCGAAAACGGAGATCCATGCCGTTTGAGGAAGTTCATACTCTGCCCAGCCGTCTTTTACCGGGAACTGAAAATCCTCACGGGTCGGCTCCGGTCCGTATTTGGAGATATCACCGATAGCGACCATGTCCGTCTCCTCATCCACTTTAAGGACAGGATCGATAGCAAATCTCAACATGGGGGTAATTGTTCCTGCGACCAAGAAACCTCCTACGCCCATTAACGTATAGTTGAGAAATTGTCTTCTTGATACATCATTCGTCTTTTGTTGATCATTCTCGCTCATCCTCTAAACCTCCCTCAACTTGTCAATCAACCCCTTGGGCAGGAAACGCGATACCACATCTTAGGACATAATCATGATAGCCCAAGCTTATCATTGCGTCAAGAATATCATGTGCCAAAACAGGGAATCTTAATTCATCTTTTCGCTATTTTTCCAAAAACGGATTAAATGCTGAACCAATTGTTGTGCACATTGGTTTACTATTGTGCTAGACAAATCAAGTTCGTCTTCCTCGAAAGTCGGTATAAGCAAGCGAGCATCCAGGCGCTCTTCCCGATCCCGCCAAGTTTCATCCAAAGTCAGGCAAACGATATGTTGAAAATGGTTCTCGCGCAAAACCCTAAAATATGTATTGGCATTGTCAATCAGGGGTCCATCATCTTCAAAGCCGGTATAAGAAAATGCGGGAAAAAGCATCATCCGTCCAGTCAGTTGTTCTTCCAAAGCATTGGCCACTCGCACAAGCCATGTTGCTTTTGTCACTGACTCGCGCAGCTGATCCCCCGCCAAAACCTGTACGAAAGGAATGACGGCGGTATCTATATACGCTTGATGCTGGATAAACGTGTCAACGGATGAGACATCCCATTTCATTTCAATTCCTCCAACGAGGCGATAAATCTGTTTTTCCCGTTCAAGCAAGGGTCAGAAATGCCATTTCATAAAGAATACCCGATCTTGGACCGGGTAGCAATAACGTGGTACAAAAGTACATAAAAAATTCACAAGTTTTATAGTTATACGCGATTCACTCTCGATTATACTCGGTTCATTCTCAATGTTGACATCACGACTCATCATCCCGCAATTGTTTCAGGCGCTGGCTTAAACGTAGAAATGTTTCGCGATCGCGCTTTTCCAACGAACGGTCAATCTTTGCATATAACTGTTTTATTTCAAATTTTTCTAACGCTTCGTCCAATACCATGTCGGCTAATAAACTGTACAAAGTATTTGTGCGGACTCGATCTTGCGCTGAAAAAATGGATTCGCAGACGGCGGCATACTCAGGACACTGTTCGGATTTCGTGAATATGAGCTTAATAAAAATGTCCTCATCCGGGTTCAAACGTAGATCATGAAACGCTTTTTGAACATCAGAACTGATGATTTTTCCTTTTTTGAATTGAAAAGGCAGCCCTTTGATCCCTTTGGCAGAGATCACAATCGACCGGTGAACGTTGGTAATGTCATCGACAAAGCGGACTTTCTCCAACAACTTGTCCTCGGACATCAAGTAGGTCAGCAACCATGCGCATTCTTTCTTTTGTAATTCATGGTTCTTGAGAAACCAGTCCACAAACGATCTCTTCTCCGCATTCGTAATCATCGGATTCATGACCCGTCTACCTCCCCTGTTCAGAGTGAGTGGCAGTGTTATATTATACATATTCTATTCGCCAAAAAAATTCCCTGCTTTTTTCCGGACATAGTGCCGCTCTGATTGAGCATGGACGCCGATTTGAATGAGACCTAAATGCAGAAGCATTTGAATGATTCTTTCCCGAAAAATCGTCGGGACATCATCATAATAGTAACTTGAGATCCACGGAGAGATGGCATTGTAAAGCTTGTCAGTGGATATCCACTGCTGCAAAAGAACGGCATTCATCCAGTGAACAAGAAAAGGCAATGTCGGGAGAGGTTTGCCATACGTCTTCAGCCAGTAATGAAAACAGTCTTTTTGCTGCACTCGAAATAAAAGGGACGGATCAGTGAGCTTTGCATGCCCTGCCTCAGTGATATCAAGCCCGCCGGGCTCCTCTCGAATCCAGCCTCGGTCATAACTGAAGTCATAGATGAAGGCAAATCGGTTCGGGTAGAAAGGAAACCGTCTGCCATATCCAAAACGCCACGGTCGTCCTTCCACCAATTGTTCCGCAACGCGCAATTTCTTCATTAACTGGTGTTGAAATCGCTTATGGAGCACACCTTCTTTCGTCAGTGGCGGACGCTTCTCGGCCACGAAGTGTAACCATGTTTTTAAATCATGCAGGAGAGACCGTTCTTCGTCTCTCACTGTCAGCCGGGCGGGTTCCGCATCAGGCAGATCGAATGCCCTTTGCCAAGCGCGAATGAACTGTTGCTGCAGAAACGGCCTGAAATCTTCCGGAATCTCATATTGAATGTGAAATTTGGTAGAGACAGGAAAAAGCCAGCCACTGTGGACGAGGCGAGCGATCCATGCCTTCGGTGAACCTTTTAAATCAAGCAGCTTTTGGATCAATGTTCCTTTCCCCATTAATTCTTCCAAACTGAACCAAGCTTTCGGCTGGAAAAGCAAATACGTCATCACATAAAAAATTTCTCGATCCAGTGTGGCAAACAAACGTTCATAGTTTCCGCTGTCTAGCATTTCATAATGAATGGTTTGGACAAGGTCAAGCTTGGAATGACGGTTGCAATCGCAGGCATAACGACCGGCGATTGCCCTCAAATCGGCCACATCTAGGTTCAGCAGATATTCCGATAGTTTCATCCCGTCACCTCACAACCCCGGAAGTTAGTTCTAGTATGGGTCGTGACGGGAACGCTTATGCTTCGGATCTGAAAAACGCTTATGCTTCGGATCTGAAAATCATATCCCGGATGTCTTCTTGTTCAGGATTTATTTGCAATGATTTTCTCCATAATGCCAAGGCTTCTTGTACTTGTCCCTCATTGCGCAACAAGAACGCCAAATGGTTCAACGCCTCCGTGTCTTGTGCATTCGCCCGGACGGCCGCACGGTAACTCTGTTCCGCTTTGTCCCACTGTTCAAGCTCTTCATACAACAGACCTTTGTGCACATGGATATCACTGCGCCCCGGCGAAATATCCGCCAATCGTTCCAAATAGCGCAAACTTGCTTCAAGGTCCCCTTCATCTTTTAAGAGCAGGGCCATCTTTTCCAGTGCGGCGATGTTGGCCGGATCTTTATCTAAAGCGAGTTGCAGCTGTTCCTTAGCCTGGTGTTTTGCTCCGGTCTGTATGGCCAATTTTGCCTTTAACTCGTTTAGGCGGGCGTTCGTATCATCATATTTCAGGCCTTCTTCCACAACAGACAAAGCCCGTTCGGTGTCTCCTTCATGCATATATGCTTCGACGAGAAACGGATACAAGGAAGTATAGTGGGGATCGGCATCTTTTAAACGGTTTAAGGCGGAAATCACGGATGGCCATTTGCGCATTTGAAAAGCGACCAGGGCATAACCAAACAACAGATCAGGTGTCTCCGTTCGTTCCATGGCCTCTTCGTAATATGCCAGCGCCTCTTCAAACCGGCCTAGGTGGGCGCAACAATCCGCCATTTTGGCATAATCAGGCTGAGTGCTTTGTTCAAAACATTCCAAGGCCAGCGCGTATTTTTCCTGTTCATAAAACACTTCACCTAACGCCTGTTTTAAAATCGGTTGATCGGAATGTGACTGTAATGCTTCTTTAATTTTCATTTCGGCCACTTCAAATAAACCTTCGGACAAATAGATGTCGGCCGCGAGCAGGACGGCCCGGACAGCATCATCTTCTTCCTCGTCAATATGCCTTAACAATTCAAGGGCATCTTCATTTCGATCCGCTTCCATATAAAGTTCGGCCAGGGTTAAAATCAGTTCGGGCTCGTCAGGATATCGCGCATGCAACGTTTCCATGACGCTCAGCGCCTCGTCTAAAAAACCGTAGCGGTACAAAAACTGAGCTACTTCAAAACGCAAATCATCCGTCATTTGCGGGTGATCCAGCAGTCTTCGGATTTCCTCCACCCCTTCGGTGCTGTCGCCGAATTCAACCTTATTGAAATGCTTTTGAATTTCCTCGATAATCATTTGCTTAAACCCCTTTAATGGTGTTCATGCGTATCATTGTGCACAAACTTGCAATGGCGTTCAATCCGTGTCTCAACGTCATATCAGTTCCTGTCTGATTCGGTGTCATCCAAGCGGCTCTTAAATTCTTCCGCGGCACTGTACCCTTGCTGCATCAAATACCAGTTGTTCGCCGCCGCTTCGATGAGGCCGGCCACATCGCGGCCGGGTTGAAGCTGAATTTGAATATGGGGAATGCGAACATCCATATATTCGATATATTTCGATTCAAGTTCCAACTCATTGTTCAGAGAGTCTTTTTCCCATTTCGTCAGCTCGATGTCAAGGGCGATGCGCGTCTCGTCCTGAAACGCTTTTCTGCCGTATAAACGAACGACATTTAACAAGCCGACACTGCGCAAGGCGAGAAATTCTTTATTGACTTCATTATGTGTTCCCAACAGGGTTTGGGGGCTCAGTTTTTTAAGAACAACGATATCATCGGCCACAAGCCTGTGTCCCCGACCGATCAGCGTATGCGCTGTTTCGCTTTTGCCCACACCTGATTTGCCCCTGACTAATACGCCCAACCCGGACACGTTGACACAAACGCCATGCACGGCAATTTCCGGGGCCAACTCTTTAGCCAAATAAGTATCAATCATGGCGATAAATTCGGCTGTCGATTGCTGGGTAAGCAGCAAAGGGATCCCTTCCTGCTCACAAAATTGGGTTAAATAAGTCAAGCCTTCTTGACCAGCGGTCACGATAAAACAGGGCGGATGATATTTGACAATATTGCCGATGCGCAGTTTGCGCTCTTCAACACTTAACTGATGCAAGAAGCTGATTTCTTTTTGGCCCAGTATTTGCACCCTTTCCATTGGAAAGAAATCAAAATAGCCGATAAACTCCAAACCCGGCCGGTGAGTCTTGGTCTTTTTGATCGTTCGCCGGAGATGATGGCTTGCTGCAAGCACTTGTAATGAAAATTTTTTAACCAAATTCCCTACAGTAATTGATTTTTCATCCATCGTCTTTCTTCCCTTCGTCAACATCACATCTACCATTGTAAATAAAAAAACCGCATATTGCACCCCTTGTAAAGGCTTACAATATACGGCACGGCTATAAAACCGAATATCTAAATGGATAGGAGTGGAGAGAAACCATACTGTATCTCTATTATAGCCCCTCCACTCACTATGTCAACTATTTTTTTAACATTTATTTGATTTTAACATTTAAAAGACGCTGTTCATCAAATGCCTGCGCGCCTGTTCAACCGATCACGCTTATCTGAACTGTACTTGAACGCCTAATGAGGCCAATATGGAGAAGAACGTCGGGCATGTTTTCGATACGCAACCGGGATCGGAAATGCGCACGCCCGGTATTTTCGTTCCCAACAGAGCGAAGACCATCGCCTGGCGATGATCGTCATGAGGATCCAGAAGCGTTCCTTGCAGACGATTTCCCGGCCGAATTTCAAACCCATCGGCAAACTCCTGGACATTTGCTCCCAATCGTTTCAACGCTTCACAAATGACCGCAATCCGGTCTGATTCATGTTTCCTAATATGAGGCACGTTGTACACCCTGATGGGTCCGTCGGCAAATGGAGCCAGAGCGGCGAGCGTGATGGCTTGATCAGACATGGGTTTCATATCCACTGCAAATCCCCCGCGCAACTTTTCCGGGCCGGTCACTTGCAAGAAATGCTCCCCCTTTTCACACCGACACCCCATTTTTTCCAATACATCGATAAATTTGGCATCAGGTTGCGCAGAATGATAACCGACATTCGTAATGCGTATCGTACCGCCGGTCAAAGCCGCCAAACTTAAGAAATAACAAGCCGTGGAGGCATCTGCCTCAAGCGTTAATCGCCGCCCGGCATATCCCGTCGGGTAAACCGTGAATGCTTCCATTTGGCCGAAACGTTCCACTTTGGCGCCGAATTGCTCCATCAGTTGCAACGTGATTTCGATATAAGAAGGCTGAACCAAACCGTTTGTCACCCGAATATTGACCGGACCTTGCGCATAACTGCTGGCCATTAAGAGGCCGCTTAAAAATTGGCTGGAAACATTTCCGGCAATCTGGACCTGCCCCCCCTTCAGCGTTTGACCAGACACTTTAAGAGGCAGTCCCCGATGATCCGTGACATATTCAATCTCGGCGCCGAGTTCTCTTAAAGCTTGTATTAACGGCTCCAAAGGGCGATTTCTCAACTGGTCCGTTCCGTCCACAAGCCAGCTTCCTTCCGGGCTGACCGCCAAAGCACCGGGCAAAAATCGGGCGATCGTACCCGCCGAACCAATAAACAGTTCGCCGTTTCGATTCTGCCATCGTCCGGCACAACCTTCAAGCCGCACTTGATCATCGTTAATTTCAGTGGTGATCCCCAACCTTTTCAAAGCATCTAGGCACCAATAGGAATCATCACTTTTCAAGATGCCGTTGAGAATGGACTCTCCTCTGGCCAGCGCCGCAATCAACAAAGCGCGGTTCGTGTAGCTTTTCGAACCCGGGATTTGCAGGCTCCCATGGACGGGCTTGGTCACGGGGGTGATTTCGACCAGCTCTTTATCGACGGCGCCAGCCCAGGGAGACCTCGAACTGACAGGCTGTGACAATGATACACATCCTCCTTTTGACTGTCCAACATTAGGGGCGATAAACGAGATAATGAGCGTCTTGCATCACTTTCTCCGCTTTCTCCATATCGGATTCATTGCGAAAACTGAGACGCAATACACCCATAATATCTTCTCTCGTTTCCAAAATGGCAATATTGGTAATGCTGATCTCATGAATACCTAATAGCGTCGTAATTTGTCCAATGACACCGGGATGGTCGGGAATATCCACGTACAGATCAAAAAAGCTGGGAATCGCGCCTTGATTTTTCTCCGGCAACTCATCACGCACTTGTTTAGCATGGGCAAAAAAAGACTCGATCCGCTCTGCGTCCCTCGATTCAATCATTTCACTCACTTCCTGCATGCGCTTGATCCAATCCTTCAGCTGGCTCACCAATAATGAATGATTGCTGAGGACAATATCCCGCCACATGCGCGGACTGGAAGAGGCGATGCGGGTGATATCCCGGAACCCTCCGGCCGCCAGCCGAAAATACCACTCATTCTGTTGTTGATAGTCAAAAACGTGTTCGACTAACGACGAAGCAATGACGTGAGGAAAATGACTGATCGCCCCGACGACTTCATCATGCTCTTGCGCACTCATTTGGATGATTTGCGCACGGGTACATGCCAACAACTCCTTCAAAGTCTGCAAATGCTCCGGGTTGGTCTGTTTGGACGGCGTTAGCACATAATAGGCATTTTCAAACAGGCGGTCGTTTGCCGCTTCCACACCCGATTTGTGTGAACCGGCCATCGGATGTCCGCCGATGAAAATGCCTTTGCTTTGAGCGGAAAACTGTTCACTGAGCGAGACGATACGGCTTTTCGTGCTCCCAACGTCGGTGATTATACACCCTTCTTTTATATGCGCTGAGAGCAACACCGGTTTAAGCAGCTCACACAACGTTTGAACCGGGGTGCACAAAAAGACGAAGTCTGCTTGCCCCAGCGCCCTGTCCAAATCGGTATATCCTTCATCAATCACACCTAGGGACTGCGCCAAATGCAGGCGGGAATCCTGCTTGTCATAAGCGTGAATGACAATGTCTTCACGCAATCTTTTTTTCAGGCAAAGGGCGATGGAGCCTCCGATTAAGCCGACACCAATGATGGCCACTTTTTTCATGACACATTTTTCACCATTCGTTCTAAGACGTGAATAATCCGTTCATTTTGCGCTTCAGTGCCGATCGTAATGCGCAAAGACGTCGGATAGCCCAGCGCTTCCCCGGAGCGGACGATAATGCCTTGTTTCAACAAAGCTTCAAAACACTGATGTGCCGGACGGTTGACATCGACCATGATAAAATTGGCTTCAGTCGGGAAGTACGACAGGCCCAACTGTTGAAAAGCGGCGTAAAATTGCTCTTTTCCCGCACGGTTTCTTTGCACGCATTGGCGCATGTACGCTTGATCTCTCAGAGCGGCTATGGCCGCTTTTTGAGCCACTCTGGACGTATTAAACGGCGCGCGGACCTTGTTCAAATGGTCGATCAGATCGGGATGGCCGATGCCATAGCCAATGCGTAAAGCAGCCAAACCGTACACTTTGGAAAAAGTGCGTAAAATGAGTACATTGGAGTGTTTGTCCAGCAGAGCCAATGAGTCCGGATAATCTTTTGCTGTCACGTATTCATAATACGCTTCATCAACGACGACCAAAACATCGCTGGGCAGTGACTCCAACAGGTTGGCTAACGCATCATGCGGGACATACGTGCCTGACGGATTGTTCGGATTGCACACCCAAACCACCCTTGTCCGCTGATTGACTCGCTTGCTCATTGCCTCTAAATCATGCACCCCGTCTTTCAGAGGCACTTCAATGATCTCAGCCCCTTCGATCAGCGCATTGATTTTGTACTCGGCAAACGAAGGGGTGGCCATCACCGTATTCGTGTCCGGTGAAAGAAAAGTACGGCAAATGAATTGGACGATTTCATCAGAACCGTTGCCAAAAATTAACTGATTCTGATCGATATGATAAAAATGGGCCACCGCCTCGCGCAGTTCGGCGGCATACCCGTCAGGATAAACGGCCAGCTCAGAAAATTCTTCCCGCATCGCCTGCTGCACAAGGGGCGACGGACCGAACGGGTTTTCATTCGAAGCTAGCTTGATCACTTCATCCAATTGGTATTCCCGCTTCACTTCCTCGATCGGTTTTCCGGGTTCATATACGGGAACATCGATGATATGTTTTTTGGGCTTCATCTGCTTTCACCTCTATTGATCCTTTGTTCTGCTGATGATCTATTGTTCTGTTGAGATGAGATCAGTCTGTCGACCTGCATTTAATGTCTAGTTTACTATGAATTCGCATTTGAAAATAGACCTTGGACAAAAGTTTTTATTTCTAGCAAAGCCTGTTGTTTTGTTTTCCCGTCGCCAAACAGCGCCCGCCGTTCAGTGATCAAGTTGATCAGCGCACTGCCGATAATGATTCCATCGGCCATGGAAGACAGTTGTTCAACATGCTCTCTTTTGGAGACACCGAAACCGACCGCAAGCGGTTTATCCGTATGCCTGCGAATGCGCTTCAAAAAATCATCGAGTTGCGCGGACAGATTTTCCCGGACGCCGGTCACTCCTAAAGAAGAAATACAGTATATGAATCCTTCGGCCTGACTGACAATGCGGCGAATCCGCTCTTTTGACGTCGGCGCCACCAAGGAAATGTAAACCAGATCATTCTGCCGACAAGCCCGCCGCACATGATCAGCTTCTTCATGGGGAAGATCGGGTATCAACACGCCGTTTGCCCCAACTTCGCGAGCTTTCTTAGCAAACAGATCCAAACCAAATTGGAAGATAGGGTTATAATAGCAAAAAATAATCAGCGGGATGGTCAGTCCCGCTTGACGCATTGATCTAACGAGTTCCAATCCTTTGGAAAAAGTCATGCCGTTGGCCAACGCCGCTTGACTGGAGGCTTGAATGACAGGCCCGTCGGCCAGAGGATCGGAATAAGGAAAACCGACTTCCAAGATGGAAGCTCCGGCATCTTGCAAAGCAAGCGCAATATCAATGGAATCTGCGTAAGTCGGATATCCCCCGGTGATGAAAGGAATGAACGCCGGTTTGCCTTGGCGCTTTTTTTCTTGAAAAGCATCTTCTACCGATTGCCGTGTCTTTGTGCCACACGTACTTTCCCTTGATCCTGAGGGGTTGTCCTGGCCGAAAGCCATACATGCTCCACTCCTTTTTAAATATTTAAATAATGATCAGTCTTCTATACGTAAACCTGATCAAACTTTTTAACGTCAACTTGACCAGCTTTTTTACGTAGACTTGACCGAGTTTCTATGCGTCATCCTATTCTCTCTGACGGCTCTAAGTTTCTCCCGTGCTTATGCATGCGGATGACTTAACGTTTGCTCAATCGTCTGCACATCCTTATCTCCCCGTCCCGACAGGCAAACGACGATCAGCTCGCCTGCTTCTGCAATGTGTGCTCTTTTTTTGGCTTCGGCCAAAGCATGGGCACTTTCAATCGCCGGCAAAATCCCTTCGGTTTGACACAAATCCTGCAAGGCGTTCAACGCCGCTGCATCAGTGGCGCTCGCATACTCCACGCGATTCGCCGCGGCCAAGTAGGCATGTTCGGGACCGACACCGGGATAGTCCAAACCTGCGGAGATGGAGTGTGCTTCTTGAATTTGCCCCTGCTCATCCTGCAGCACATAGGTCATCATGCCGTGCAGCACCCCTTTTTTTCCTTTTGTAATCGTGGCCGCATGTTCGGAAGTATCCAATCCTTTTCCAGCTGCCTCCACACCGACCAGGCGGACTTGATCATCCGCTAAGAACGGGTAAAACATGCCCATCGCATTGCTTCCCCCGCCGACACAAGCGATGATCGTATCTGGCAAACGGTTTTCTTTTTCCATGATTTGGCGTTTCGTTTCATCGCCGATAATACGCTGAAAATCACGCACCATTTGCGGATAAGGATGCGGTCCGACGACAGAGCCGATAATATAATGGCAATCATCGACATGACTCACCCAATAGCGAATGGCTTCATTGGTCGCATCTTTTAGCGTTTGCGATCCGGAACGGACAGGGATGACTTCCGCGCCGAGTAATTTCATGCGAAACACATTTAACGATTGCCGCCTGACATCTTCCTCACCCATAAACACTTTGCACGATAAACCGAAACGGGCGGCCACTGTGGCCGAAGCCACACCATGTTGCCCCGCACCCGTCTCGGCAATGATGTTTTGTTTGCCCATTTTTTTAGCCAGCAGCGCCTGTCCGAGCGCATTGTTAATTTTATGAGCACCGGTATGGTTTAAATCTTCTCTTTTTAAATAAATGACCGCTTTATTCCCCCATGCTTCACTCAGGCGTTCGGCGCAATAAAGCGAGGTCGGGCGCCCCGCATATTCGCGGAGCAAACGTAAATACTCCCGCTGGAACGATTCATCCTCAGCGATCCGGGCATACGCCTCTTTCAATTCTTCAATGGCGTTCATTAAAGTTTCCGGGACAAAGGATCCTCCGAACTCTCCAAAACGCCCGTTGTCATCCGGATAGACATAAACTTTCCGATCAGAATTGAGCATGTTGATGAACTCCTTTGAGCAACGCTTTAATTTTCTCTCCGTCTTTGCCGAAATCAGTTTCTACTCCGCTGGATACATCGATTCCGTCGATCGGAAAATCACGCACCAGTTCAGCCACATTGTCCGGGGTGATGCCTCCGGCAATCATTAAGGAAAGGGGAGCCTCTCCGGAAGCATTCCCTGATCCGCGTATGTGCCGATCGATGCCTCTTTCGGCCTGATCCATTATGTGGCGAATTTCGGGAATGACGGACCAATCGAACGTGACACCGGTACCGCCTGACCGCCCTTTCACTTTCGTATCTAATAATATACTATCGACCACATTTAAGTAAGACCCGAGGCTGTACTGATCTGATTTTGTTATGGGCAGGTCTTTGGAAATGGCATCGGCAGCAGCCGGCAAACGGTGCCTTTGTTTGCGATCGATGGCGATCACCTTCCAAATTTCAAACCTCCGCTTCTCGCGCAAGCGGCGGCAATAATCAGGACTTTCTTTCCCGTGCAGCTGAATGCGCGCGATGCCGGTAAGAGCGGTCGTTTCCAGTATTTCTTCTTCAGGTTGGTCGAGAAAAACCGCGACCGCTTTTTCCCGCAATGGCGGATATTTGCCCAGCCAAACGGCGACTTGATCAGCCGAAACAACCCGCTTGCTTTTCGGTGTGAAAATAAAGCCGACATAATCAATGGCCGTTAAAAAAGGGACGATGGTCTCAACGTCCTCATCCCGGTGATGACCGCATATTTTTACTTTCAGACCGCTCACTGGCTCACTCCCTTTCTGCCGGAGACTGGTGTTGGCTTCGCGTTAGATTCGGCCTCAAGTATAAAGCGCTGCCACGGCCTTTTCCAGTTCATTTTGCCTCATCAAGTATTCTCCGATTAAAAAGCCGTTGACTCCAAGCTGTTCCAGCGTGCGCATCGTTCGGGCATCATGTATCCCGCTTTCAGAGATGACCAAGGTGCCTTCGGGAACGTAAGGAAGAAGCGTTTTCGTCACTTCGGGACTGGTGCTGAACGTTGTCAAATCCCGGTTGTTAATGCCAATCAACTTGGGCTTAATTTTGGAAAAAACACGCTGAATTTCTTCTCGAGTGGACACTTCGATGAGACAGTCCAGACCGACTTGGCCTGCCAATTCATAAAGATCAGCCAATAATTCGGCAGAAAGCGCCTTGGCAATCAAAAGGATGGCATCCGCGCCAAGCTCGACACTTTGTTGGATTTGCAGTGGATCGACAATAAAATCCTTGCGTAGAACGGGAAGTTGAACTTTTTCTTTAATTTGGGCGATAAATGAAGGGTCGCCTTGAAAATACGTTTGGTCCGTTAATACGGAAAGGCAATCGGCTCCCGCCCGTTCGTACGCCTGGGCGATCTGAACGGGATGAAAATCTTTGCGCAGCACACCTTTGGACGGGGAAGCTTTTTTGATCTCAGCAATTAATGCCGAACGACGCTTCGGCTTTTGCAAGGCTTCCATGAATGAATATGTCGGTATCGGTCGCTCCTGAACGGTGAGCTGATAATGATAGTTGGATGCATACAGTTGCCGAACTTCATCCTTTTTCGTCTTTAAAATTTGATCAAGCATGTTTCAGGGCACCCTTTCTGGATATCATCCGCTGATAATGTTGCTGAACTTTCCCGCTGTCAAGCAATGCTTTGGCCAGTTGCACGCCTTCAGCCATGTTTTTTGCTTTGCCTCCCACATATAAAGCTGCCCCGGCATTAAAGGCAACGATGTTGTACGCTGCACTGCGATTGTTTCCGGCAAACACATCGCGGATTATGGCGGCGCTCTGGCTGGCATTTTGAACTTGAATATGTGTAAGAGGATATCGTTTTAAGCCGACTTCTTCTGGAGTCAGGAGATATTGCCGAATGGTGCCTGCTTTCAATTCGGTCACCCTGGTCGGCCCGGAAATGGATAATTCGTCCAAACCGTCTTCCCCTTTGACAATGAGCACGTGACGCGAACCTAATTCCTTTAAGGTTTCGGCAATTTTTAGACTGTAGGCGTCATCATACACGCCGATCACCTGGTTTTTAGCTCCCGCCGGATTGGTCAGCGGTCCCAGCAGATTGAAAACCGTTCGGAAGCCGATTTCTTTACGGGTCGGGGCGACATGCTTCATCGCTTGATGATAAAGGGGGGCAAACATGAAGCACATATGATCCGTGCGCAAAGCCTCCCGTATGCCTTCCGCCGATATTTTGACGGGCAACCCGAGTTCTTCAAGGACATCGGCACTCCCGCTCAAACTGGAAACCGAACGGTTGCCGTGCTTGGCGATATTCAGGCCGGCTGACGAAGCGACAATGGCACTCGCCGTGGAAATGTTAAACGTGTTCGTTCCGTCTCCCCCTGTTCCACACGTATCAACCACAGGGGCCAAGTCATCGACAGGGACCATTAAAGCATGATCCCTCATCGCTTCAGTTAGACCGATCAATTCTTCCGTTTCGATCCCCCTGAAACTCAACAACGTGATAAAACTGCTCATTTGTGACGGCGTCGCTTTTCCTTGCAGAATGATGCGCATCGCCTCATAACTCGTCTTCCTCGTCAAGATTTCTTTGTTCATCAGTTGACTGAGCACTTTTTTAAACATGGACCCCATCCCCCTGATTTGTTCGCTCAAAAATTTTTTCGGCCAACTGAACGGCAACGAGCATCGCTCGAGCTTTATTCCGGGTTTCCTGCCATTCTTTCTCCGGTACGGAGTCAGCGACAATGCCTGCCCCGGCCTGGATATGAGCCTTGCCGTCATGAACAAAGATCGTTCGAATCGCGATGCAGGAATCATGATTTCCCGAAAACGAAAAATACCCGACCGCGCCGGAATAAGCATGACGTGCGTCATTTTCCAATTCAGCCACGATTTCCATGGCCCGAATTTTGGGAGCCCCGGTCACTGTTCCCGCCGGGAAACAAGCGAATAAAGCGTCTACGGCATCATGTCCGTCCTTCATTTGGCCTTCAACAGTGGAGCAAATATGCATGACATGAGAAAATTTTTCAATCTGCATATGTTTAGTGACTTGCACCGTTCCGAACTGAGCCACCCGACCGATATCGTTTCGTCCAAGATCAAGAAGCATGTGATGTTCGGCCCGCTCTTTTTCGTCCGCCAGCAGTTCTCTGGCCAACGCTTCATCCTCTTCCTTCGTTTTTCCTCTCGGCCTTGTCCCCGCGATTGGATTGGTTTCCGCCTTGTTCCCGACCAATTTGACCAGCCTTTCCGGTGAGCTACCGATAATGTTGATCCCATCCCCCAAATCGAGATAGTACAGATAAGGAGACGGGTTGACCATCCTGAGCACACGGTATATATTGAACGGATCCGTTTCGATATCGAGGGTGAAACGCTGGGACAACACGGTTTGAAAGACATCGCCAGCCCGAATGTATTTTTTGATTTTCTGTACAGATTCAAGGAAAGACTGCCGGTCAAAATTAGAACTGACTTGAGACCAATCCACTTGAGGCCGTTCACTCGGAAGATGAAACAGTTCAAATTCATCCTGTTTCAGCCGTTTAAATACGCGATCAATCCGTCTAGAAATGTGCGCACACGTTTCTTCGTAACTCAATTTTAATTCCTCTTCGGTTTGTGCCCGGTCCACTCTCAAATGAGAAATAAAGGTGATCTCCTGTTGCAAATGATCAAAGGCAATCATTTCGTCGCAAAACATCAAGCGGATCTGATCCTGTTCAAAAATGTCTTGTCTATGTTTCGGAATGTCCTCAACCAACGTTATCGCATCATAACCGACGTAACCGATCGCACCTCCGCTGAATGGGGGAAGGTCCAGCTCCTGCGGAACTCTGTACGTTCGCAACAATTTTTTTAAGAGCTCCAAGGGTTGGTTGCTGACCCGCGAGGCAAACAACTCGTCGGAAAAAAGACTGTCCTTCGCCGGACCATCCGATCGCAGTGGTTCGATATACCCCTTCCCATCGCGTACGGAAAACACGACAAAGGGTCGATTGCCGATAAACGAATATCTGCCCCACTGTTCGCCGCCTTCGACACTTTCAAGCAAAAAGGAGTAAGCTTCTTTCACTTGTTGAAAGAGACGAATCGGAGTTAAATTGTCTGACCATACCTTTCGACTGATCGGAATAAAGGAATACGTGTCTTTCAAACGCAACACTTCTTCAAAGGAAGGATAAAACATAGGTGAACACCCCTTCAATTGGAGTTGAAGAGGAATCAAGAGAGGATCTGGACATGCCCGAGGAGGAAATGCATTTGGGAGTATGGCGCGGACAAATGGACAAGCAAACGCCCTTAAAAAATAAAAACAGGGCCCGGAAGCCCTGCGCATGTTTCCTTGAAGACATACTTCAAACTTGGGACGATCTGCAGTCGTTGCTTTGACCGTCTCAAGTAGAAAGACGTTCTCCTGCTAGGCTCTCCTCTGCTCAACTCTCTCCACTTTGCTAAACTCTACTCATGCTTTAATGCAACTCGTAAATCCTTTTAAATCAACTCAACATGATATGAAACGCTATGTTATGAATCGCTCCCTCATATGCTGTTAATTGGATTTTAACTTAAAGCATAGGGTGACGTCAAGCAATTTAAGCATGTGTCTACTTTTTGACACTTTCTTTCTGCTCGGCGGGTTCGTCGCTCCCTCTGTACCGAGCGTACGGCAAGGGATTCCACGTCCGGTATGCCAAATCTTCTTTGCGCAATGCTGCCGGAATTTCATCCAGAATTTTTTTGGCGGCAGCAAGCTCGCGTTGTGCCTCTTCCTTGTCCTGGTACATGAATTCATCTGAAGCTGTCTCAGGCGCTTGCGCCACTTTTTCTTCCAAGTCCTCTACAACCATTTTTTGTTGGGATCTCATGGCATCGCGGGCTTGCTTTCTCCATTCTGGATGCAGATCACGGTTGGTATCTCCTATTGAACTGAATTCTTCAAACACTTCACTGTAGACGCGATCGGCATTGAGCCTCACATCCATCACCGCGGCTTCCAAGTCACGTATATTCAGCTCATCAGGGCTTAACGGCACATCGCGCTTCGGACCGCCCAATCTTGTTCTTTCCAGATAGAAGGGGAAAGTGCCTTTAACGATTTTGCCTACAGGGGAGATCGACTGCTTGTTTTCGTCAACACCTTTAGGCTGGATGCCCTGCATGGCGATGCGAGCAGACTCTGGCCGGACGATTTCCTTGGGCGGCAAGATGCCATGGCGCAGCATTTCGCGAATATTCGTTCCCGAGATGTTAATGCGCAAGCTATCATCGTGGCGGCACGTTTGCACGGTTGCCAGACTCGCACAACGCAGGCAATAGAAAACTTCGTGGAACAGGCGAATATCAATCCCCATTTCTTCCGGGGTAAATTCATCGAATATCGAATGGCTGGCATACTTGTCGTAATAGTCCCCGATACCGGCATGGTCACGGCCGATCAGCGCGTGGGTACAACCATAGTTTTTCATGATCAGCGCGTGCAACACGGCTTCACGGGGACCGGCAAAAATATATGTCACCCTTAACGGAGAAAGAATGGACCGTTCTTTCGGATAATAAGTCTCGATCACACTCCGATAAGCCAGCATGCGGAATTCATGGCGGGTATACTCTCGTTTGGCCATTTCCACCAGCGGCTGGAGCAGTAAACCGTCAATTTCTTCAAGCGCATTTCGGTGAATATATTCGTGACCGCGGTGCAAAGGATTGGCACCGGTAATAAATCCGGCAACAGAACGAAACTTCTTATCTTCATAAAATAAATGCCACGTATCTTTCGGTTCCATGCGCAATTTTTCAAAAGGACCCCAATTCGCGCGGCGTAATAGTTTCAATGGCCCCCCTAACGCATATTCTCCCATTCGGCGGTAAATCGAATCAACACCGGGATGATTGCGATCATTCGTGCCGAAAAGATGGCGCGCGCGCTCTTCCTTATCATAAGCAAATATATCTTCGATTTTAAGGATGGCGACCGGCTCTTTCGTGTCATCAGCGAGAGCCACTTCATCTCCAACCGACAGTGATTGAACCACTTCTTGATTGCGCTTGCCTATAGGAGCGAAGCTTAAGGGAACCGGCCAGATCAGGCCATTACTTAGCCGGCCGTTTTTAAGAACCGATTTGTAATCAGCTTCATTCATAAAACCCTCATTTGGTGATAGAACGCCGGTGGCAATCATTTCGATCGTGATCACTGCTTCTAAATCAACAACAATCATCGGCAGCTCTTTGGCCCTTGCTAGTTCCTCATCTCTTTCCCGTCCGGTTAAAACGGTATTGACTAGTTTCCCGCCGTGTGGCTTCTGCGGATAGTTGGCAAACAGTGCTTGATCCATTATGTTTCTCCTCCCCGTGAATCTTATTGAGTATTTATCGCCTTTGATTTGCTGAACATAAACGGTACTTCATTAAATGGATATGAAAAATGGCGATCGGTATGAAATGTTTGTTAGATGGTGTCAGAGACAAAACTTCCCGTTCTATTAAAATGATGAAAGAAATCGGAAACGCTTTCACATCTGTAAAAAGATTCGCCAAGAGCATGCGCATGCTTTGACTGTCATGTTCGTTTTGCACGAAGATTATTTTTAATTCGATATTAACATTTTTGGCCCAGTTAGAAAAGAGGGCAATTTTTTTAAAAAAAGGAAGTGTAAGTTTAATCATTGGTTTTAGCTCACCTTTTGCATCAGGTTCACGAAGAGACACCTCTATCAGTTAAATGCATCAATGAATGCTTTCTTTATTTAGCTGAAGACCACGCTTTGACGATCAAAGCAGGTTCCACATCCCGAACCAATTCAGCCCGTCCGATTTCAGGCATCAGCACTAGATTCAGTGCGTTGCCCACCGCTTTTTTATCGGCATACATTTTATCAATCACTTGCTGGACATCCCAGGGCAGTTGCTGCCATGAAACGGGAAGACCGTATGCTTCGAGCAAGCGTATCACCTGTTCGGCCAAATCGTTTTTCTCGTACACATATTCACTCACTTTGGCGGCCAAGACCATTCCGATGGAAACGGCTTCCCCGTGAGTCAAAGCGCCATATTTCCCCAGCGCTTCAAAAGCATGGGCAAATGTATGACCATAATTCAAGATGGCCCGCCTTCCCTGCTCCTTTTCATCTTCAGCCACGACAGCACTTTTGATTGCACAGGCCCGGCCGATCGCTTTAGAGATGTAAGGCTCTTCCAGAGCCAAACATGGCTTGCGATAGATCCACAACCATTCAGCGAAATCCGCATCCTGAATAAAGGCATGTTTAAGCACTTCGGCAAAGCCGGACCGGATTTGTCTTTTTGGTAAAGTGGCCAGCGTTTTCGTATCATAAATGACTGCCAACGGCTGATAAAAAGCGCCGATTAAATTTTTGCCCAATGTATGGTTGATGGCCACCTTCCCTCCCACGCTGCTGTCATGAGCCAAAAGGGTTGTCGGCAGCTGGACAAAGGGGATGCCGCGCATAAACGTGCTGGCCACAAAGCCGGCCAAATCACCGACCACGCCTCCGCCCAAGGCCAAGACGACGCTTTTCCGATCCAGCTTTTGTTCGAGGGCATAGGTGATCACTTGTTCATACACCTGTAAGGATTTGGATGATTCTCCCGCGGGCACGGCATATCGCCAAACTGAATAGCCGGCGTCTGCCAGTCTTTGCTGGAGTCCATGGCCGTAAAGAGCGTCAACCTGCTCATCGGTGACGATCAATAACTTCCGGTTTGTATCGATAGGCAGCCGCTGTAAATAAAAAGCGATGTTAGCTAGCAGATCATCTCCGATCCAGATCGGGTAAGCCTTCTCCCCCAAAGGTACGGTTAAAGATTGGACGGTTGTTCCCATTTAAAATTGTTTCGCCTCCTCCACATACTCCCGCAAATGACGAGCCATTTCCCGCACATCATCCTGCCCGAACTTTTCACAAAAGGCGTTGGCCACTTCCCAAGCGACAACCGCTTCGGCGACCACGCTGGCAGCGGGCACGGCACAGCTGTCCGAACGTTCAATGCTGGCCGCAAAAGGTTCTTTCGTATCGATGTCCACACTTTGCAGCGGTTTGTATAACGTCGGAATCGGCTTCATGACGCCCCGAACAATGATGGGCATCCCGTTCGTCATGCCCCCTTCGAAACCGCCGAGACGATTCGTTTTGCGATAATAGCCCCGTTCAGCGGACCAGGCAATTTCATCGTGCACCCGACTGCCCGGTCTTTTGGCCGCTTCAAAACCGATGCCGATTTCCACGCCCTTAAAAGCGTTAATGCTTAATACGGCCTGTCCGATACGACCGTCCAGTTTACGATCCCAATGCACGTGACTGCCCAAACCGACAGGGACACCCTCAACAATCACTTCGACAATGCCGCCGACAGAATCGCCTTCATTCTTCGCCTGATCAATTTCTTTCATCATGTCCCGGGCGGCCTGTTCGTCCAAACAGCGCACAGGGGATGCTTCTGAGATTTGTTGTATTTGCTGAATGGTTTTATTTTCCAGCACATCCGGATTCGCTGCAACAGAACCGATGCGGACCACATGACCAGCGACATGAATGCCGAAATGTTGAAGCAATTTTTTGGCCACGGCTCCGCAAGCGACACGTATAGCCGTCTCCCTGGCACTGGAGCGTTCCAATATGTTGCGCATATCCCTGTGCTTATATTTGAGGGCGCCGTTCAGATCGGCGTGTCCCGGACGCGGCCTGGAGACCCTGCGCTTGCCGACGACGTCTTCCGCCAAAGGGTCCGCACTCATTAATTGCTGCCAATTGCGCCAATCTTTATTTTCTATCACTAAACCGATGGGAGCCCCGGTTGTTTTCCCGTCACGGACTCCAGCGGTAATCTGCACTTGATCTTTCTCAATTTGCATGCGGCGTCCCCGGCCGTATCCCTTTTGCCTTCTCTGCAATTCAACATTGATGTCTTCTTTCAATAAAGGAAGATGGGCCGGCACGCCCTCGAGTATGGCCATTAACTGAGGGCCATGTGACTCTCCCGAAGTTAAATATCTCATCAAATAGACCTCCTGAAATAGACCTCCTGCTTTAACCTTTCATCATTATAGCCGAAAAGACTGAAAAATGATATGTTCACGGGTTATAATTTGCGGTAAAAAAAAGGCGCTTCCGGTTCCAAACCGAATGTTTCAGGATAAAAAATTTGCTCCGTACTGCCGACAAATAAGACCCCGCCGTTGCGCAACGATTGGGAAAAATGCTGAAAAAGTCGTCTCTTCGCTTCTTCTGTAAAATAGATGAGCACATTGCGGCATAAAATTAAATCAAGACCTTTTGGAAAGGGATCGGCCAACAAATTGTGCCGGTCAAACGTCACCCTCGACTTGATCTTCTCGGATAAGACATAACTTCCCGTTTCATGTTCAAAATAAGTGCGCAACAAGTGAGCGGGAACATGTTGAACGGCGCGTTGAACATATATGCCTTGTTTCGCTTTGTCGATGGCCGCCTGGTCGATATCCGTCGCTTGAACATGAATCTGTTCCAGCGGCATCAACCGGCTCAGTAACATGACCAAAGAATAAGGTTCTTCTCCGGTCGAACAGGCCGCACTCCAGATCTTCAAAGGCGAACGATGTTGCAACAAACGCGGTAAAATTTTTCTTTCCAACACCTGCCATCTTTCCGGGTTGCGAAAAAATTCGGAGACATTAATGGTCATCCGGTCCATAAATTCATTCAACAGTTCAGGATCTTTGATCAACGCATCGTAATACGCAGCGAAAGAAGCAAATCCCCTTTTTTGTCTTAAAGAAGTTAAACGTCTTTTCATCTGAGGTTGCTTGTATTGATTTAAGTCAATGCCTGTATGGCGTTTCACTCGCTGTTTAAATTGCTCGAAATCATCCATCCCCACCGATGATGGCCCTCCCATTGAAAAAAGCCCTTAAGCAGGGCTTTCCATTCGTTTCATGATCAAACTTTATACCCACTTATTCATCTCTCGGGAATATGTAAGCAACTCATCATCCTCAAAAAATAGCTTGATCTCCCTTTCCGCGCTCTCGGGAGAATCCGAGCCATGAATGACATTCATGCTCACCTGAACAGCATAATCCCCGCGGATCGTCCCCGGTGCCGCTTCGGCTGGATTGGTCGCCCCCATCATTCCTCGGGCCGCCTTGATCACATTCTCGCCTTCCCACACCATGGCGAAAACCGGTCCGGAAGTAATAAAATCGACGAGTTCGCCAAAAAAAGGTTTATCCTTATGTTCACCATAATGCTCCTCGGCCAAGTCCCGGGAGATGTGCATCAGTTTGGCACCAACCAATTGAAAACCTTTGTGCTCAAAGCGACTGATAATGCTGCCTATCAGATTGCGTTGAACGCCGTCAGGCTTGACCATGATAAATGTTTGTTCGACTGCCATATCTACCAACTCCTATCTCTGCCACATTTTTAAGCAATAGCGTCACAATTATGGCTAAGCAAAATCGCGGTAACTACGGGAGAATTGTACCAAATATCATTATTGAAAGCAATTCAATCAAAATGTGCGTTGTTCAATAAACCCGGCTATTTGAGAAAAAATATCCTTGCTATCGTGGTCGTGCAAATGATTCAGGGATTCACGCGCCTTATGCAGGTACTTTTGGGCGATTTCCTTCGCTCTATGGATTCCCCCGCTGTTCAGCACCAGATCAATAATATGTTTAATATCGGGATGGCCGCTATTAAACTCTTGGATAATGTGATTTTTTACTGACGCATTTTCCATAGAAAGCAAAACAGGCAGGGTAATATTTCCTTGTAATAAATCGTTGCCCGCTGGTTTACCTAACTGCTGCTCGGTTCCCGTCAAATCCAAAATATCGTCCGTGATCTGAAAGGCCATGCCCACATTGTAACCATAGCGGTATAACGCCTGAACGATGTCTTCTTTCGCACCACAGGCCAAAGCCCCCAGCTGGCAGCTGATGGCCATTAAAAGTGCCGTCTTGCGTTTAATCCTTAACAAATACGTTTTTAGGGACTGGTTCCATTCATACAAACACTTGATTTGCTCGATTTCCCCGATGCACATATTGACAATCGCCTTGGAGAGAATTTGATGGATGCGCACATTTTCAAGTTTACTGATATAACCGACAGCTTGGGAGAGGATATAATTTCCCGTATACATCGCCACCCGGTTATCCCATTTAGATTTCACCGTTAACTGACCGCGCCGAATATCGGCATCATCGACGACGTCGTCATGGACGAGAGAAGACATGTGCACCAATTCCAAAGCAACGGCGATATATTTTAAGCGATTGATGTCATAGTTGCCGCTTTTACCGCCCAGAAGCACAAAAATAGGCCGGATTCTTTTACCGCCCGCTTTTAGTAGGTGGGAAGAAGCTTCAGTCATCAATGGATCCGGGCTGTGCACTGATTTGTACAGTTCCCGCTCAATAAACTGCATGTCTGTTTTTAATTTTTTGTAGATGTTCAACAAATTCATTGATGATTCTCCTGCTTCTCAGCGTATTGCGGCTTGTAGCCAATATGCAACGCTGCAATACCCCCGGTTAATAAGTGCGTTTCAACTCGCTCCAAACCGACTTCTTCAAAAATGCGGGCCAATGCTTTATGGTCAGGAAAATGCTTCAAGGATTCGGGAAGCCAGCTGTATTGATCATACCGATTGGCGAACAATTTGCCCAAAAACGGCAGCAAGTGATTGAAATAAAAGTAATACAACTGTTTGAAAACTGGAACGACAGGCTTGGACAATTCTAAGGAAACGACCATGCCGCCCGGTTTGACCACCCGTCTCATTTCCGACAATACCTGTTTCACATCGGGGACATTCCTGAGTGCAAAACCGATCGTTGCATAATGAAACGAATGATCGGCATAAGGCAAAGCCATCGCGTTGCCTAATTTCAATTCAATGTGATTAAACCCGGCTTTTTCCATCTTTTGAGCGCCGATATCCAACATGTTTTGACTAAAATCTAAGCCGACGACTTGTCCTTCTTTGCCCACCGCTTCCGCCAAAGCGAGCGTCCAATCACCCGTTCCACAGCATACATCGATCGCTTTCTCGCCTTTAGCCACATTCATTTTTTTCATGCTGAATTTACGCCAGGCTCTATGCCGGCGAAAGCTGAGCACCGTATTCATCATGTCATATTTATCGGCGATCGTTTCAAATACGTGGTGCACATATTGTTCTTTTGATGACTTGTTCATCGTTTCTCCTCACCTTATGTCAGCCTGACCCCTTCTTTATGAGCCGATCAACATGTGTTCCTGTTGGGTTTTGTCCAACCAGAGACGAAATTCACTTTGAACATCTTTTTCAAATTGTTTTAATTGACGGTCCAGGTGCTGGATGATTTGTTCAAGAGAAACTTTCTCATCACGGTAGGCTCTATAAAATTTCGTCTTTAGAAACAGTCGGTAAACTTCATACCATTTGTCTTCTGCATCATGCCACGATAAAACCGCGTTTGGCAATTGACTTCTCGCCTCTATCAATCCGCTCACAAGATCTTTCTCTGATAAAGCATCTCTATGCTGGTGTAACTTCATTTTAAATTCATTCACCGATTTCAACACTTTGGCAAAGCCCTCAATTAAATGGTTCTGTTTCTTTTGCGCCAAATAATAATAATAATAACTGCTGAAAAAATCGCCGGACAACACGGTTAATTGACGGTTTTTGATCGCTTTTTCATCTTCAATTTTTTCCGTCCCGACGTTGTCCATACAATCAAGTCCGAGTTGAATCAACATTTGACACACACAATACATTTCCCGAATTTCCTGGGTAAAGCCTTTCGCTCTCAAAAATAAGTAAATGAAGTGCATTTGAAAAAAATCGATTTCCGGGTAAGCCACATATTGATTCGCATACGGATGAAAGGTGTTTTTCTTGACGACCTCGATCATCTGCAATAATTCATCCTGATATCTGGACTGGTATATAATCTCCATGTTTGGCTCCTCCAACACACATGACTAGCAAAATGCCCATCGTTCATGCCTATCAGTATACCACAAAACCGGTGCATTATCTTCCGGATTGCCACCCTGTTCCGTAAATCATTTGCGTATACTTGGAGAGGAATTGTTTCGCGTTCATTTCTTGAAAAGCTTTTTCCATCTCCTTCATTTCTTCGATGCGGCGCTCACCCATGACAGCAAAAAGTAACACGAGGTCTGTTCCCTCATCAGCAACAAAACGCAAATAGACATGATCGATGTTAGACGTTTTCATGAAAGATTCGTAGATGATTTGCGCGGCATCCTCGTAGATCGATTGGGGATCATCGTCAGCATCAGACCATAAGTCGATAAACAAGTCACCGTTTGCCATATTCACCTTGCGGTAAGAATGATGAAGAGGTATCTGTTTCAGAAAAGAAACCAATTTCTCTTTTTCTAAATGAACAGGTTTGTTTACTTGCATCACCGTTTTTCCAGCGGGAAATAGCATGGGGCCATTCTCCAAAAAGTCCGATTCAAACAACGGAAGCATGGAAATGACCACTGCCAAACCAATGGATATAATCGACGCAGTCAGCAAACCTCTCAACATGTACAAGGACGATCCCTCCTTGTACATATGTATTCCAGATGCGCTCATATTTAGAAGAGAAAAAGAGAAAAAGCAGGAAATCCTGCTCTTTGTTAAGTTTCATCCCCAGATTCAATCTGACCATGCCGGGTGTATATCATCGCCTTCCCCCTGATTTTTATCGCTGACGTATGTTCCGTAAATTGAGCAATCATCACTTCGTGCTTGTCCAATTTTTCAGAATGATGGAAGCGGGTATCCTTACCACGGGTCAGACCGATCACGTTCACGCCGTCCTCTTTCGCCTTAATCACGACATAATCATTCAAATGTTCCATGTCACGTTCTCCCCTATCCTTTGATTAAACTGAAAACTTCGGCACGGGCAGCGGCGTCTTTCTCGAATAACCCCCTGACGGCCGAAGTGACGGTTTGAGCGCCGGGTTTCTTCACACCACGCATGGACATACACATATGTTCAGCTTCAACAACGACGACGACTCCGTAGGGATTTAATTTCTGAACAATCGTTTCGGCTACCGTGGAAGTGATGCGTTCCTGCAATTGCGGTCTGCGGGCTACAGCCTCGACAGCCCGGGCCAATTTACTCAAGCCGGTCACCCGTCCCCCTCTTGGGATGTAGCCAACGTGCGCCTTGCCGAAAAAGGGAACCAAATGATGTTCACACATGGAAAAGAAAGGGATATCTTTCACTAAAACTAATTCTTCATGATCTTCCCCAAAAACAACATCAAAATATTGACCGGGATCTTGCTTCATCCCTTCAAAGACTTCAGCATACATCCGGGCCACTCTTTTTGGGGTATCAACCAGTCCGTCACGTGTA
This sequence comes from uncultured Bacillaceae bacterium, assembly GCA_937967685.1. Classification (GTDB taxonomy): domain Bacteria; phylum Bacillota; class Bacilli; order Caldalkalibacillales; family Caldalkalibacillaceae; genus CALBTX01. The sequence continues at coordinate 46,480 of CALBTX010000114.1, forward strand.
GGGTCTTCACCGATTGCTTCAAGTATCATTTGAACGGCTTCTTCGATTTTAGCCTGATCGATTTCGTACATACACCTCAACTCCTTAAGCGATAACATTGAAAATATAGCATATTTGGGTAGATATAGCAAAAAACAAGAGTCACCAGACGGCAACTCTTGTTCAAAGTGTATGTACGATGACTATTTAACATTTTCTTTCAGTGCTTTACCAGGTTTAAATGCCGGGACTTTGCTGGCAGCGATTTGAATTTCTTTCCCCGTTTGCGGATTGCGTCCTTTTCTGGCAGCACGTTCACGCACTTCAAAATTTCCGAACCCGATAATTTGAACTTTATCACCGCGCTTCAAACTTTGGGAAATCGCTTCAAAAACAGCATCAACAGCTCTGCCGGCATCTTTCTTGGTCATTTCCGTCATTTCAGCCACTTGGTTAATCAATTCCGTTTTATTCACGTCAGTCACCCCCTTCCCATGTGAGTTCTTATTCTCTTCTTTACCGATTTAGATTGATTTTATACGCTTAAACACACATTTTTATTTAATTTTCCTGTATTTAGTCAACTCCTCATTCATCCTAATATACTGCCTGTAAAAATGCAAGTCCATTTTGGCGTAAATTTGGATGCTGATAGAAAGAAAAAAGCCTCCAACGATAGGAAGCTTGAAACATGATTTATAATATAATCGCAATCAGCCCCCCTGATCCTTCATTGATGATCCGTTCTAACGTATCTTTCAATTTATAGCGCGCATTTTCCGGCATCGTACTCAGTTTGGCCGTGATGCCTTCGCGAACAATCGAGTGTAAGGAACGGCCAAAGACGTCCGACTGCCAAATGGAAAGCGGATCCGATTCAAAGTCTTGCATCAAATAGCGAATCAATTCTTCACTCTGCTTTTCCGTGCCGATGATCGGCGCAAATTCGGATTCGACATCCACTTTGATCATATGGATGGAAGGAGCCACCGCTTTTAAACGCACGCCGAATCTGGAGCCTTGACGAATAATTTCGGGTTCATCCAACGTCATATCTTCCAAAGAAGGCGAGGCGATGCCATAGCCGGTTTGGCGGACCATTTTGATCGCTTCGGCCACTTGATCATACTCTTTCTTAGCGGTGGCAAAATCTTGCATCAATTGTAAGAGGTGGTCTTTGCCGCGAATTTCCACCCCAACGACTTCTTTTAACACTTCATCATAAAGGTGATCAGGTGCGATTAAATCGATTTCGGCCACGCCTGTCCCCATATCCATACCGGCCAGCGAGGCGTTTTCAATGAAGTCATACTCGTGAAAATAACCAACGACGCGGTCCACATCCCGTAACCTGCGGATATCCTTGACCGTATTGCGCACCGCTTCTTCATAGTTTTGGCGCAGCCAGTGTTCCTCTTTGAGCACCATCACCCAGCTGGGCAGGTTGACGTTCACTTCATGGACCGGGAATTCATATAAGACTTCGCGGAGCACGTTCGTCGCGTCACGATCGTCCATTTGTTCGACGCTCATCGCCAGGCAAGGAATATCGTATTTTTCGGACAGCTCATGGCGCAATGCTTCCGTTTCGGGGCTGTAAGGTTGTGTTGAATTGATGAGCATAATAAATGGTTTGCCCACTTCCTTTAATTCCTGGACAACTCTTTCTTCAGCATCCACATAATCTTCTCTCGGAATTTCAGCGATCGTTCCGTCCGTGGTCACTACGACTCCTATGGTCGAATGTTCTTGAATGACCTTGCGTGTCCCGTATTCTGCCGCCTCTTGAAATGGAATCGGCTCTTCATACCACGGCGTATTGATCATCCGCGGGCCGTTTTCATCTTCGTATCCCTTCGCTCCCGGTACCACATAGCCGACGCAATCAATTAAACGGACGTTAATGTCCAATCCTTCATCCACATGCACTTCAACCGCTTGATTGGGCACAAATTTTGGTTCGGTCGTCATGATCGTACGGCCTGCGGCACTTTGCGGCATTTCATCCTGGGCCCTGATACGGTCGGAATCCGAGGTAATATTCGGTATTACCGCTTGTTCCATAAACCGTTTAATAAACGTGGATTTACCGGTCCGAACGGCACCGACAACCCCGATGTAAATGTCGCCTCCGGTTCGTTCGGCAATATCTTTAAAAATATCCACCTTTTCCACACGATCCCCTCCTGAGTAGTGGTTACAAGGCCTGAAAAAGACAAGACCTCCTTTATCTCTAAGATATGTGGAGGTCTGGCGTAAATATGCTAATTAATTTTTCGTATTCCAACTTTCTATAAACACGGGTTGATCATCTTCCAGCTTGTATGGAAAAGAATAGGCGGGCACAAATTTGCTGACTTTGACCAGCAAGTGGCGAATATCAACGTTTTCCGGCACCTCCAATTCATCGGCGCTGGATAACAGCTGATTCAAATCAAGGCGATAGTCAATGCCCACCTGTCCCTCCTGATTGATAATTAACGGTAACAACTGACCGCTGTATGGACTGGTTACCTGCGGGGGCTGGTCCAGATTCAATTTTTCTTCATCCAATGTAAAATATCCGTTTCCGAGATGGTCAGCGACAGGCAGATGGGGACTTTTCGTTCGGACATACTCATTGACCCGAAGCTGCAGTTCCTGTACGGCTCTGGACAAGCGCAAATCAATCAACTTCACCTTAGGATCGCTTTCCACATCGACAAGTACGTAACGATAGACTCCGCCCGCCTCAAAAGAGTTCGGTGGCGGTTCTGCCAGATAGCGGGGAATTAAGCGGTTAAAATCAAGGACATATTTTTGAAAAACGGGTGTGTCCGCTTCCGTCGTCTGAATGGGCAGGACCCCTGTATCCTGCCAATATGCTTGTACACTGTTTTGCACTTCTTCTATTTGAACCTCGTCATCAGGCTGGTTTTTCATCTTAAGTTCCTGCGGATATAAGCATCCGCCAAGCACAACCGCCGAAAGAAACAATAACAGTGTCATCCATATGCATTTCTTGAGCCGCGTAGACATAATCATCCCTCACCTGTTGACTTAAAGATCATACGGAAAAGACGACAATGACAATAAAAATGAACGATATAAACACAAATACGGCAGCGGTGGAAGAAACAAGCCATTTTAAAATGCCCCGCAACTTGCTTCTAGAAAATAAAATAAGGATGTTGGCTACAAACATCAGCAAGATGGCGATCAAGGCGATTAACATTTTCATCAATGGTTCCATCGGAACAAACCTCACTTCCATGTCCAGACAAAAACATGTGTCGCCAGTCATTATACCATAACTCGCAGAAAGAACGTAAATGATGCAGTTGACATAATATATATTGATAAAACGAAACGAAGGAGGTTCTGTCAAATGTCCCAGCATGCTTGGCGCAAGCCCCCCTCGTCCTCTACTTTTTCGTATATAGATGAAATTCAACATACATTGGTAGAGTTGGATAAAGCGATTAAAAATATTGAAATGATGGCCCGTACGGCAAAAAAATTAGGCATCCCCGAACTTTTACAGTCTCCCGGAACCTTTTGGCAGCAATCTCAAGCCAACTGGCAAAACATCATGCAAAACATCGACCTCCAACAACTCAAGGCGTTAATCAACTCCCCCGTACTGCGTAAAATTTTAACTGATCCGGAATTCTATCAACTGTTTGCTCCTGACACCGGCAAACCGCCTGGAACCGGGACAACATCTAATCACCACGAAGTGAACAGGGATGAACATCCATGAATCGTCTGCTTATTCGAAGCTTTGCTTATTCTATCGTGTTTCACTCTGACTTCCGCTCACATACGAAGGGCTGGCCTTTCCCTGGGCCAGCCCTATGAACTGTATCCTTCCGCACGCCTTTTTTTGAGCCATTTAATTGTAAGCTAGTGCTATGCTATGCTAAGCATGGCAGGCTTGTAACAAATGCAGTGCCTATTTTTTTGGTTGCATAAACATTTTGACCATCTGTTGCATTTCTTGCATGGACAATTTATTTTTGACCAAATAGTTGACAATTTGATCTTCTTTTTCTTTCGACACTGGAACGCCTGCTAGATTGGCCACTTGAGCCACCAATTGACGCACCTTTTTTTCGTCTTGCAAATCTTTAGGATCCACTTTATTGGCTAACGATTTAATCTTTTTCTCAGACACATTCGTCTGTTTTTGAATCTGATCGAAAATGTTGTTGCCTTTTTTCTTTTTGCTCACCTGTTCCCCTCCTCATAAGCTTTCTCAACATATCTTATGAAAAGGAAAAACGCTTGGTGAGCATTCAGACCCTAAAAGTAGCGATTCAAATCACCTAACAAATTCGCTTCCAATTCATGGGTCCTTCCCCGGCGCATTAAATCATCCACCGCTAGACGCGGGGGTTTCCCTTCGAATAGTACGGCAAACAGCTCCTGTGTAATGGGCATTTTAACGCCTTTTGACCGGGAAAGCTGATACGCCGCTTTTGTTGTTCGTACACCTTCGACGACCATGCCCATGGAATCGAGCACGTCATTCAAAGGCCGCCCCTGACCAATCGCAAAACCGCACCGCCAATTGCGCGAATGCCGGCTCGTACAGGTGGCAATCAAATCGCCCAGCCCGGTCAATCCGGAAAAAGTCAAAGGGTGGGCCCCCAATTCCATGCCTAATCGGGTGATTTCAGTCAGCCCCCTTGTCATCAGCGCCGCTTTGGCGTTATCACCGTACCCCAGTCCGTCTGAAAGACCCGCGCCCAAAGCGATAATGTTTTTGAGCGCCCCGCCGATCTCGACCCCGACAACATCCGTATGCGTATATACGCGGAAATTTTCATTAATAAACAAGTCCTGGACTTTCTCGGCCAAGTGCACGTTAACGGCTGAAGCCACCACGGTTGTTGGCGAACGCAAACTGACTTCCTCGGCATGACTCGGTCCTGATAAAACGACAATGCCTTCCCGCTGCTCAGACGCTATTTCTTCTTCGATCATTTGCGAAATTCGTTTATATGTGTCCGGTTCAAGACCTTTGGATGAATGAACGATCAATGATTTTTTGGGGATGAAGGGGCTCATTTCCCGCAGAGCCGTACGCAAAGCCGCCGTAGGCAAAACAAGGATGACGATGTTCGCTTGACTCAGAACCTCTTGATAAGTGCTGTATGCTCTAATCTTCGGATGTAAAACAACGTCGGGTAAGTAGCGTCTGTTCGTATGTTCAGTGTTGATTTCGACGGCTTGTTCTTTCCTTCTGGCATATAAGGCCACTTCAAAGCCGTTATCTGCGAGCACCAAGGACAGAGCCGTCCCCCAACTCCCTGCACCGATGACCGCAATCGTTTTCATGGTCTCCCTCCCAACTTGTTTTCTTTTCCTTGAACGAGACGAATAATATTTGTGCGATGTCGCCAAAACGATAAAAGCCCGATGACCAAAGTACCGAGAATATAAGGCAGGGGATATTGAAAAATAAACAGCATCACCGGCAACAAACTGACAAAACAGAGCGACCCGACGGACACATAGCGAAAGAGGATAATGACGATGATGGCGAACATTCCCGCAATAAGCGACGGTATAAAAGCAAAGCTGGTCGCGACGCCAATCGTCGTGGCCACACCCTTGCCACCTCTGAATGAAAAGAACACCGGCCAATTATGACCGATGATGGCGGCCAAACCCGACAGAACAATCCATGAAGGCTCACCAGTGATGCGCATGGCGAGCAATACCGGAATCACCCCTTTGAGCGTGTCTAAAACGAGCACAAACAGAGCCGGGCCAACGCCTAAAACCCTTAACGTGTTCGTTGCCCCCGCATTGCGCGAACCATGTTCCCTGATGTCAATTCCGGCCATTTTCCTGGCCACCAGTGTACTGAAACTGATCGAACCTAAAATATACCCTAATACAATGAGCAACGTTCCTTCCACGGCTCCCTCTCCTATTGCCAATATTTCTCTCCCAAATTGAAGCTTTATTTTCCTTAACTAACACTTTTTTCCTATACCGAATCTTTTCCCCTCTGTTTGAATCGTTTTTCTCCTATATCGAATCTCTTTTTTCCTATACGGAATCCTTATTTTTGCCTCGAATCAGAATGCGGATGGGAGTGCCTGCAAAGACGAAGGCTTCCCGAATTTTGTTTTCCAAATAGCGTTTATAAGAAAAATGCATCAGCTCCGGATCATTGACAAACAAGACGAAAGTGGGAGGTTTGACGCTGACCTGTGTTCCATAATAAATCTTAAGGCGCTTTCCCTTATCAGCAGGCGGAGCTTTCATCGTCACAGCATCGACTAAAAGATCGTTTAAGGCATGAGTCGGGATCCGCATGGCGTGTTGTTCAGCCACTTCCTTGACTTGGGGCAAAATCTTATGCACGCGCTGGCCGGTTTTGGCGGAGACGAATAAGACGGGCGCATAAGCCAAAAATTGAAACTGTTGGCGTATGCTGCGCATAAACTTGTGGAACGTCCCCTCATCCTTGGTCACGGCATCCCATTTATTGACCACGATAATGATCCCCCGACCCGCATCATGGGCATAGCCGGCGATGCGTTTATCTTGCTCCCGTATCCCTTCTTCCCCATTGAGCAGCAGGAGCGCCACATCGGAACGTTCAATCGCTTTTTGGGCCCTTAGCACGCTGTATTTTTCCGTTTTTTCATATATCTTGCCCCTTTTGCGCATGCCGGCAGTATCAATCAGGGCATATTTCTGCCCATCCCGTTCAAGCGCTGTGTCCACCGCATCACGGGTTGTCCCGGCGATCGGACTGACAATGACTCTCTCCTCGCCCAGAATGGCGTTAACCAAGGACGATTTTCCGACATTGGGCCTCCCGATTAAGGCCACCCGAATGACGTCATCGGCATAACTTTCCTCCGCATCTTGCGGAAAAAGTTTGACCACTTCGTCCAAAACGTCCCCCAGTCCTCTCCCGTGAGCGCCGGAAACCGGAAAAGGTTCACCGAATCCTAAAGCATAAAATTCGTAAATAACGCCTTCCTGTTTCAAATGATCCACTTTATTCACAACGAGGACGACCGGTTTTTGAGCTCTATATAAAATCCGGGCGATTTCTTCATCGGCCGGTGTGATACCTGTCTTTGCATCAACAATAAATAAGATGACATCCGCCTCGGCAATCGCTAATTCGGCTTGATGACGGACAAGGGTGAGCAAAGCTTCCTCGTCCCCGAGCTCGATGCCTCCTGTATCGATTAAGTGGAATTCATGTGTCAGCCATTCTGCCGGGTGATATAATCGATCCCTTGTCACCCCCGGAGTATTTTCGACAATGGCGATCCGTTCGCCTACAATACGATTAAAAATCGTGGACTTGCCTACATTCGGTCTGCCCACGATGGCTACCGTCGGTTTGGACATGTCTGGCACACTACCTTTCTGCATGCAGAGTTGGCCGGCTTGTTCAATTTTCTTCTTTATCATAAGCTGTCAGACAATGACATTCAACTTCTTTTTTGCTTTTCCAGCTCATTTTTAGTTTGTTGAACAAAGGTCACGAACCGCTCATAACTTTCACAGATCCCCTTTGCAGCCAAATAACGACCAATGCCAACCAAGCCATACCGTCTGGACAAAGCGCCGCCCAGCCTTCCTTTCCGATTTAAATAAGGAAGTGCTGCTGCAAAATAAAACGAGCGGTGATCAGCTCCACTTTCTTTGATCCATCCCCATAACGTTCTTTTAACGATATCGGGTTCACCGCCCATTCCCAGCGTATAGATCTCATTCCCGCGCTCATCTTTTCCTTTGAAAAAAATGTGACCCAAGGAATCGTCTCGAGCCACATCAAAATCAGGTAAAGCAACAATGTCTTTATAATCGGGAATATATTCCGTGGGCAAATGCCCCAGATGGATGGCAGCAGCCACAACCGAAGAATGGGCGCTTCCGTAACAATAATAAATGACCTTCATCTGAATGTCCCTCAATTTGATTTTGAGCGACGTTTGATGTCGCTCTATTTTGATCGTTCAACAAACTCCCAATAGACGATACAATCCCCGATTAGAGGCCATAGATCAGCCCAAGCTTGTTTGCAGATTGATTTTGAATTGCCGAGAGCGGTCCAATAGACGGGTTGCCCATGCTTGTTCAGACCGATGTACATCATTTCTCCTTTAGGCTGTCGTAAGTAAAAACGACGCTGATCTTCCCTCAAAGCTTGTCCATAAACGTCATGCCATGCTTGTTCCAACTCCCATGCCCCGTTGCCTTCACCCATGTAAATCTTTTTCCTCAATGGCGAACCACCACATATGTTGTCTCATTCACCTTATGTAACATTCCCCCTAAAACACTTTCAAAAAGTCTGGCTGTACGTTGCACCTCTTCTTCGGTATCGACGACGAAGATGGGGGCACCTCCACCGACTTTATCTTTGGACATGGTGATGATGGCCATGATCGATTTTTCAAGCGTACTCATATTTTTCTGCACCCCTCTTCCTTAAGCTTGACTCGCTTCAGATTCAGACGGTATGCGCACCGCATTTTCAAGTACGGGAACTTCCGCAACCACTTTCACCGCTTGTTCCATGCTTTTGATTTGAGGAAGGAAAAAGATAGCGACCCGGCCATCTTCCAAATCCCGCCTTGACAGGGGAACCAAGGAAGGTTTGTCACTATCGCGAAAAATACCCAACCCGACGGATAGATCGTGTAATATCGCTTGGCGTTGACCCGGATTGGACAAAGTGACCACACTGTCCACCGTTTTCGGTTTGAGGATGATGCCGATCGCCTGCTTGGAAATCAGTTCCAAACTTTCCTTTAAACCGACATTCATAATATAAATGTCATTGACCGTGACGTTCTCGCCCTCGACGAGGACTTCAGCCGGCTCAATGTCCGCAATATGGGCGATCTTTTTCCCTGTTTTGTAATAAAGCGCAAACAGTATTCCCGCTATGCCAACGATTACACCGACCCACCAGTTGACAAACTGGCTGGCCAAGGTCGTCACGAAAGCGATCAAGATGACCAAATAGTTGCGCCCCTCAAAAACCATGGCGATCCCTTCAATATATACTCTTCCTCTGGAAACCAACTCCACTTCATCAATCTTTGACAACGTCTCCCGCTCCATATTGCGCACTTCTCGAAACTGCTGGGCAGCTAAAGTTAAAAAAGTGACAGCCGTAAATTCCCCTTCCAATAAAGCGGGGATGGCGATGCTCCCCAGAGCGGCAGCAATAATGCCCATCGCTAAATGAATAATGCTGCCGTGCGGTTGGGTCGGATATTGCCGGTAATCTGTCCTCAGTAAGGCGACACGTCCGATAAATCCAAATAAAATACCTAACGAGACGGGCAGGACATAATCTTCCATCGGTTAACCCTCCTGTTTGCTTTGCGGCCGAAGCAGTTTAAGCATGTATCGGGACAGCTTCAGAATATAAGCCGTCGTATAAGCCGAAGCGGTGACAAAGACAAACCCTATGGCCAGCTGGTCTCGGAATAACGCATCACCGATATAAATCACATCGGCGTATGCCGATTGTAAACTTTTATGCAACCATTCACCCAGAACAAACCCGCCTGTCATCATCAGCCATTGTTGTTGTACTGACTGCGTCGTCAACGTTAAAAACAAAGTAAACGCTAATGGCACAAGATAGATCGGTGATATGATCATTAAAATGGGATCCATGGCAAACAACTCATAGCTCAGCGCATAAAATACACCCAAAAAAATGACCACAGCTATCATTTGTAGGCGAAATGGCGAGGGATCTGTCCATATTCTGTACAGAAACAGAAGGGGGATACAGACCATTGAACCTATATTGATCATCATCTCCGAAGAAAGCGGCACATAAAACGCTTGCCCAATCATGACCAGCAGAAGAAAAAGACAGGCCCGGCGGCGTTGACCGCCAAGGGCGCGTTCATCTTCCCAAATGAAATCCAGCCAGTGGGTCACCATCAAGATGAAGACCATCCAACCGATGATTATAAACAAATAACCGTCGTTCATCCTTTTTTCATCCTTTCAGTTACAGTATCACACAGTTGCAGCATTTTTATAGCCCTGATCAAGGGCGTGTGAAGGAATCGTCGATTGAGAAAAAGGCAATGCATAAAAAACCAGCACCGATAACGATGCTGGTTGCCAAATGACGAACACTTTAGCTGCGGAAAGATATTCGAATGTATCTTAGGCTGTTACTGACAAAGTACAGCTAACTGTTGAATTTATGCTGGATTTTATGCGGGATTATTTAAGTTTCTTTAACTGATCACCGAACATATCTCCCAGCGTGACACCTGTATGATTTTCTTCGTTGGACGTATATGCTTCCACTTGTTTAGCGTTTTCTTCATCTAACAATTCCCGAATACTTAAACTGATTCGCTCCTCACTCGGATTGACGTCAAGCACTTTCGCTTTGATTTGCTGCCCTTCTTCCAGCACTTCTCCGGGCGTTCCGATGCGCCGGTTGGCAATTTGCGAAATATGCACCAATCCTTCCACACCCGGGAGCACTTCGACGAAAGCGCCAAAGGAAACGAGGCGTTTCACCGTTCCTTCAACGACATCTCCCGGCTTGATTTCTTCCGCCGCTGTTTCCCAGGGGCTGGGTTGTGTGGCTTTGATGCTCAAACTGACCTTTTTGTTTTCGGGATCAACTTTCAACACTTTAACCTTGACGACATCTCCTTCGCTGACGACATCCGAAGGTGTCTCCACGCGTTGCCAAGACAGCTCAGAGATATGTACGAGACCATCAATATCTCCAATATCGACAAAAACACCAAATGAGGTTAAGCGTTGAACGGTCCCTTCCAATATTTGACCGACTTCAAGCGATTCCAAACGTTTTTGTATCGCTTGTTCAGCTTCTTCATCTAAAACGGCTTTTTGAGATAAAATCAGTTTATTTTTATCGCGGTCTAATTCAATCACTTTGACACGCAACGTGCGTCCTTTGTAATCACTGAAATCTTCAACGTAGTGGCGTTCGACCAAGGAGGCGGGTATGAAACCTCTTAAGCCGACATCAACGACAAGACCGCCCTTGACAACTTCGGCCACAGTCACTTCAAACGTTTCTTGCGAGGCCAATTTCTGTTCAAGTTCCTGCCAAGCCTCCTCGTTATCCACCCTGCGTTTAGAAGCGACAATTTCTTCATCGCTCACTTTCGTTATTTCTACTTCAACGTCATCTCCCACGGATAGCACATCAGCCACTTTGTCAATATGCACATTGGAAATTTCGCCAATGGGCAGAATGGCATCTAATTTATAACCAAAATCAATGAGGGCATGTTTTTCTTCAACTTTAATGACTTTTCCTTTCACTCTATCCCCGACTTGGTAGTCTGGAACGTGTGCGTCATGTTCTTCTTGTACATCACTTGTATTTTCGGCTTCCGTTCCATGCTGAACAGAAGTCTGCTCTTCCGGCAGATTATCTGTATTTGCTGAGCCAACCTGATCATTTTGGACATCTTGTGCGTCCGTTTCCTGTTTTACTTCGTGATCCTTATTCATTTCATCCACCATGTTCCAAGTCCTCCTTACTCCCCCACTTTGGTGGGGACACTCTGACGCCTGCAAACATTTCGGTCAGAGGTGCAAAATCTTTCAATCAAAAAGTTTTCTTCTTTCATCATACTACATTTAACACACTTGTGCCAATTCGATATCGCTTAAGAAGCTTCCCGGTATTCATCAAGCAAGCTTTGAATACTGTTCATCATCCGTTCGGTTGCTTCCCGGGCATTTTCTTTCGTCACTTTATCCCCACGCAAATCCTCGATCATGACAGGCGGGCCGATGGCGACCTTCATTTTTCTAAATAAACGGTATTGACCGATGATCGCGATGGGAATCACCGTGCATTTTTCCTTGAGGGCGATGAAACCGGCGCCTGTAAATGCGGGACCCAGTTCACCCGTCTTCGATCTTGTTCCTTCAGGGAAAATCACAAACGCATCCCCGTTTTTTAATACTTGCAAAGACGTCCGAATCGCCGCTTTATCCGGTGCACCTCTTTTAACGGGAAATCCTTTTAGTTTTTTCAAGTAAGCGGCAATGAGCGGTATTTTAAACAGTTCCGCTTTAGCCATAAACGTGACCGGTCGCTTAATGCTCACCCCAATCAAAGGCGGATCCAAAACATGAATATGGTTTGCACATAATAGCACCGGACCTCGTTTTGGTATATGTTCAGCGCCAATCACTTCATTTCGAAAAAATATTCGAAAAAAAAGCATGCAAATGAAGCGGCTGAGCCAATAAATCATGGACGTACCTCTCTTTCGCTGTAAATGCATGTTTTGGCCAGATGGACAATTTTTTCGACCACTTCATTTACAGTAAGGAACGTTGAATTCAGCTCTATCGCATCCGCCGCCTTCTCAAGCGGCGCAAATGTGCGGCCGCTGTCTCTTTCATCCCGCAGCCGAATCTCTTGCTCCACCTTATCCAAGGAGGCTTCTTCTCCTCTGTTTTTCAATTCGGCATGTCTCCTTTTGGCCCGTTCCTTTAATGACGCCGAAAGATAAATCTTCACCTCGGCATCGGGGAGGACATGGGTGCCGATATCCCTTCCGTCCATCACAACCCCTTTGTCCTTGGCCATCGTTTGCTGTATGCGAACCATTTCTTGCCGCACCTTTTGGTGACCGGCGACAAAGGACACGTTGTTGGTAACGCTCCGCTCTCTAATTTGTTCCGTCACGTCATCATTGTTGACGAAAACTTTCTGCCCATGTTCTGTTGGCGTCAATTGAATACGAATCCTGTCAAGCAAAGCTGAAAGTGCTTCTTCGTCGTGCACATCGACCTGATCTTGCAGCGCTTTCCAAGTTAAGGCACGGTACATCGCACCGGTATCCACGTAGACGTAATCCAATCGTTCAGCCACGATCTTGGCCACTGTACTCTTACCGGCGCCTGCAGGGCCGTCTATGGCAATATTGATTTTTTTCATACGTTCACCTCAACCTACATCCCGCAACAAAAAAATCATACCATACGGCTAACGTCGTTGCAACGTCGCTTTTGCCTGAACACGGTCCTCATGGAATACACCTTCGTAGCGCACCGATTTATTGACCAAAGCTTGATGATCTTCACTGGAAAGAAGAAACATTTGGGATAGAACGAGGGCGGTCAAAAGGAAAACCAAACATATTAATAACAGTTTCTCCATTTGAGCAGAAAGCGCCCGAAAGTATGTCAACAGGCTCAACCCCTTTACCTTTAGTGTTGACGAGGATTTAAGCACCAAACAAGGGGCTCTCAAAAGTCACCGTGACTTTTTTAAAGCCCCTTGTTGTTGCGCCGGAATATACTTTCACTGGGAAATCTGCTTCACTGTGCGCTTCAGTTAAACGATAGGTTCGGCCTGTTTCATCTTTTCGATCATTTCCTCAGTTCCTGTTTTGGCATCGACAAAGATGCGGAATGTTTCTTGATCTATCGTGCCCAACAATTCATAACAGAGCTTGACCTCACCGGGTTCTGTTTCAATCATGCTCAGGTGATCTTCCATCACTTGGAAATTACTATTAAGCGCCTCTTTAGCTTCCTCGAGGGAAATCTCCGGTTTCGGCACGTCCACATGACCGTCATGATTGATCACATAATCCAGCCCTTCATAACCGATGAGATCACCATTATCCAGGGCCACTTGAACACGGACGGCCTCTGGGTAAATGCGGACGCCATCCTGCTCGTAAACAAAGTCAAATACACCGACGTTGTCGTATTGATCTGACTCAACGGCCGCCATAGAAGTCATGCCCCGTTGTTCCAAAAACTTCTCCGCTTTTTGTTGGGCTTCGTACAGACCGATTTTCGATTGCTCAATATCACGGCTGTCCAGCATCCAGAGAATATGCCCTCCATTTTTGGAAACATCGACGATGACCGGGTTTTCACGTTCAGCGGCCTTCAGGGAGACAGAATAGGAACTGAAGTCGTTCCCTTCACCGTTTTTGACCACTTCAGTCTTCACCTTTTCGCCGAATCCCATAAACTGTTTGGCTTTTTGTGCGGCTTCATGTTCTGACACAGGGGCTCCCTCAATGAGCTTTGTTTTGTCACTCGACTGACTCGTTATTTTGTTTTCCTCGGCTCCTTGCTCTGTTTCAATGTAACCTTCTACTTGCTTATCAATGGATTCCATGCCATCTAAAAGTGTTTTGTCCATATCGGCATTTTCTTCGGCTGCCGCCATCTCGACATCCATCCATCGCAAACCATCACTTAAAACTTTCGTTTGAATTTTACGGAGTTCACGTTGCAATTCTTTGGACTGTCCGTGTAATTTTTTCAATTCGTCCCATTCGGCCTCAGTCAGGGGCTCTGTTTCCAAGTTTCTCATCCCAATGCCATAAGTGTAATCTCCGACTTGGGCCAAAAATGTTTCAATTTTACTGAAGGGGGTTAAATTCATCGGCAACTGACCGATGTTTGACTGAGCATCATAGGCGATTCTCCAAATATTCGCCATACATGGGGCTAATAATTTGCGCGAGTTCGTTGCAATTGATTTGCCCAGTTCATCTTCCAGATTAGCCATATCGTTGTTCAGATCATGGAAGGCGCGCTGGTAACTGTTTTCCGCCTTGATCAAAACAGAATTTTTGTCTTGATGCTCTTGATACCCCCAATAAGCGGTTCCAGCCAAAGCAAGTATTAATACAGCGTAACCCGCCACTGCAATAATCCGGGATAACATTGACAACTTCCCTCCTTTATCTGACAAACAGATGTTTGCCGATTCGTTTCACCGGTTGTTTGTTAAACATCCACTGGGATGTGGCCGTTGCTGGATTGTAATAGTGTGTCAGTCCCCCTGTAGGGTCCCAGCCGTTGATGGCGTCCATCACCGCTCTTCTGGATGTTTCATCAGGCTGCAGCCAGATTTGACCGTCGGCCACTGCCGTAAATGCGCGCGGTTCAAAAATGACGCCGGATACTGTATTCGGAAATTCCGCACTGTTCACCCGGTTGATGATGACGGCGGCAATGGCCACTTGACCGATATAAGGCTCTCCGCGTGCCTCTCCGTAAACGGCATTAGCCATTAATTGAATGTCATTTTCCGAAAAGCCAGCAGGAATATTCACAGCCGGGGCCACATGACCGATATTTCTTTCACGTTGGGCAGATTGAGGTGTTTCCTGTGGAGCAGCACCTCCTTCAGGTGCCGGTTGAGCCGGAGCTTTCTCACGTTCCGGTTGGCGTTGTACTTGTCCCTCTTCTCGTTGCCTGCCCTTTTGCTGTTTTTCTTTCTGTGCGCGTTCGTCTAAATTGCCTGGATCTCTTTGTCCCGGGGGAGGAAG
Organism: uncultured Bacillaceae bacterium; assembly: GCA_937967685.1. GTDB lineage: Bacteria > Bacillota > Bacilli > Caldalkalibacillales > Caldalkalibacillaceae > CALBTX01. Next base: position 61,767 of record CALBTX010000114.1, read on the forward strand.
CCCCTCAGGTCCTTTTTTCGGCCCGTACGTGTCAGGGTCTTTTCCTTTTTCAAGGTGACTGTAAACATACTCTCTGTCAAAATGCGTGTACTGCTCTAATTTCTTTTTCAACTCATCCCCGACAAGTCCGTCCACCTCAAGCCCAAAATCGTGTTGAAAGTTACGCACCGCCCAATAAGTATTCCAGCCAAAAACACCATCTATCGTTCCATGATAATAGCCGTAATTTTGCAGTCTGGCTTGCAGTTCAATGACATCATCCCCTGTTGCTCCACGCTGAATCACTTGATCGCTAAAAGCTTGCGTATCCTGAGCAAAAAAAGTAAAGAACAGGGTGATGATGAACAATGAACAAATGCTCCTTTTGAAGTATTTGTTCAACTGGTCCATGTTCATTGTCCCTCCTATGTCATTTGCCTCGTATGGGTATTTTTCTACTCTTGACCACGATTTATGCAAGAAAAAAGAAAAGGATGTCCAACAGACATCCTCAAAGAAAAGATATTAACTTAAATGCGTCTTCCGCTAGTCAATTTCTTAAACTTGCTGTATGAAATGAATCGTTTCCCTATACCCAACCTTATAGCCGAGGCTTCTATACCCAACCTCTATATCTGGAAGCTTCTGCAAGTTTGCGGACACCAACAATGTAAGCAGCCAAACGCATGTTGACCCCCCGCGTTTTGGCCGTCTGATAAACATTGTTGAACGCTTTGATCATGATTTCCTCGAGTTTTCTTTCCACTTCTTCTTCCGACCAATAGTAACCCTGGTTATTTTGTACCCATTCGAAATAAGAAACAGTGACACCGCCGGAGCTGGCCAAAACGTCCGGAACCAAAAGAACCCCTCTCTCAGTTAAAATGTTCGTCGCTTCCATCGTCGTCGGGCCGTTCGCCGCTTCAACGATAATTTTTGCTTTAATATTTCGAGCATTTTGAGCGGTAATTTGGTTTTGGATGGCCGCAGGAACCAATATATCACACGGGAGTTCAAGCATGTCTTCGTTTGTGATCGTATCTTTAAACAAATTGGTGACCGCCCCGAAAGAATCCCGGCGATCGAGTAAATAATCGATATCCAACCCTTCTTCATCATACAGGGCGCCGTAAGCATCGGAAATGGCGACGACTTTGGCCCCGGCATCATGCATAAATTTCGCCAAAAAACCGCCGGCATTGCCAAACCCTTGAATAATCACTTTGGCCCCTTTGATGTCAACACCTTTCTTTTGCGCCGCTTGACGAATACAATGCGTGACACCTTTAGCGGTGGCCGTTTCCCTGCCGTACGATCCTCCGAGGACAATGGGTTTGCCGGTAATAAAACCGGGCGAATCGAATTCGCGAATGCGGCTGTATTCATCCATCATCCAAGCCATGATCTGGGAGTTCGTAAACACATCCGGTGCAGGAATATCCTTTGTCGGCCCGACAATTTGGCTGATCGCCCGCACGTATCCGCGGCTTAACCGTTCCAGTTCACGAAAAGACATCTGCCTAGGGTCACAAACGATACCGCCTTTACCCCCTCCGTACGGAATGTCGACGATGCCCGCTTTCAAACTCATCCAGATGGCCAGGGCTTTCACTTCTTCCGCGGTGACATCCGGATGGAAGCGCACGCCGCCTTTCGTCGGACCGATGGAGTCATTATGTTGAGCCCGATACCCGGTAAATACTTTGACGGATTGGTCATCCATTCTAACCGGAATGCGCACGGTCATCATTCTGAGCGGTTCTTTCATCAATTCGTAGACTTCTTCGGGATAGCCCAGTTTATCCAAAGCTTCTTTGATCACTTTTTGAGTTGTCTCCAATATGCCGAGACTTTCCTGATTTTCCTTGGTGTCTTGAGCAACGTCTCCCATAAATAGACCACCTCGTCATCGTACTAATCGACCCACATCTAAGTATACACTTTCCGGTTCACGGTGCAACTGTATAGACAGGAAAAGCCCTCTGTCACTGGGGACAGGGGGCTCGTTGTCAAGGTTTAAAATACTTGCATAATGTTTGAATGGCCCGATCTTCCATGATGAGATGTCCATATTCGTGCAGTACGTATTTGCTTTGAGTGGAGGGTTCCCCAAACTCGGAAAGCAGGGCAATCAGTAATTCATAGACAGAATCTTCCAAGGAAATATCCTCAAATAATAAGAAATAACGGGAATGATATTGGTACAGCTTGCCTCCGTCTTCTTCAAGAAAAGGCTTCAGTTTATAAGCAACATGGATGACATCGTCTAAATCTTGAAACGAGAACAAGATATCTTCGCTTTCATCCAATGTCACTTCAAGCTCATAATAATCATCAAACTCTTCTTCAAGACTGCTCTCATAAGACGAATATTTGGAAACACCCCCGCGGGTGACGATGACAACCATCCCTTGAGCCGGCAGAGAAAACACTTCTACAGCGACCGGACCGACAACGACAAAATCCAACTCTTGATGGGCCTGATTCATCATATCGTTAAATAGCTCGTGTACTTTATGAATGTCTTGCCATATATCGTCCTTATTAATGCCTCGTTCAAGTAAATCATCAAAAGTGAGGAAAATCCGGATTTTATCTTGATTAAGGCGTTCAAGTCGCATGGATGACCCTCCTCGCCAAACAGATACATATAATAATATATGGTTTTTAAAAATATTTGTTAAGAATACTGTACCACATTCGTCTGAATTCGAAAATACCATTTGTTGTCCATCAGAAATCAACCTACGGGCTGTCAGAAAAGGGCTGAAAAATCATCAGAAAAAACGGTTTGGAGTGAAAACGATGGTCAAACGTCTTCTGCCCGCGATCCTTTCCGCCGTCATTTTACTCTTGGGCGGATGTGCCGAACCTCCCATCGTCTCGGAAGAACAGGAAGAAGTGATTCCCGTGCAAACGGAACAGGTCAAAAAAGAACCGTTCAGCGAAATCGTTGAACTGAGCGGTCGGGCGAGAAGCAAACAAGATTTTCCCGTCTTTGCTCCGACAGGGATGATGATTGAACAGGTTTATGTTCAAATCGGGGATGATGTCAGAGCGGGCGATCCATTGCTTCTTCTGACTCAGGCCTTGGGAGGAGGGGGAGCAATGGGACAAGCTGCGTTAAAAAGGGCACAAGCTTTGCTGGACGGAGCACAAACAGGGGCGGTGACGATGTTGGAATTGGAAACCGCAAGACAGCTGCTTTCCCAAAACGAATCCGCTGCAAAAGAGGAACCCCGATTCATTTTCGCCCCTTTCGACGGGGTGATCACGCTGCTTAACGCCCAATCAGGCAGCATGGTGAGTGAAAATATACCGGTGTTACAATTGTCCAATTTAGACCAACTCGTTGTTGATTTGCAAGTTGGCAGTTCATACATTCACCAGCTGCAGGCAGGGATGAAGGCTTATGTCTGGTTTGATCATCTGGACAAGCCGGTGGAAGCTTCATTAGATGCCTTATCTCCCGGGGTATCGGCTGAGGGAAATTTTTACCAAGCCCAAATTAACCTGAGTAATGTTGAACGAACCATTTTCCCTGGTATGTTGGCCCGGGTGGAAGTGGAAACCCAATACTATGAAGACGCCCTGCTGGTGCCGACTGAATCTGTTTTTTTCCAAGATGAAGAAGCTTTTGTCTATAAGGTTCAGGATGGCGAAGCTCAATTACAGACCATCAAGGTGAATGGGCGCAACCCGACACATTACCGGGTTCTAGCCGGATTAAAAGAAGGGGAACAGGTGGTCACCTTAGGCAGGGAAAGGTTGTCGGATGGACGCAAAGTGTATGTCAGCAACGAGAGTGATTCCCGATGAAATTAACGCTGTTAGCCGTAAACCGTCCGGTGGCTATGACGATGGTCATCATGATCATTCTTGTCATTGGCACGGCATCCTTTATCGGCCTGGACGTCGATCTGTTTCCTCATTTGGAGTATCCGACGGCAGCGATTCAAATCAACTACCCCGGAACAGGCCCCGAGGAAGTGGAGCATTTGATCACGCGTCCCGTTGAAAATGCGCTTGGCACGTTGGCCAACGTGCAGGAAATTCGTTCCACTTCCCGGTTGGGGGGCGCCTTGATTACCGTTGAATTTGACTGGGGAACCGATATGGAGCGGGCGATGAACGAGATTCGGGACAGGCTGGATCAAATTGAGAACATGCTCCCCGCAGAATCATCCGCCCCTTTGGTTCTTCAATTCGGACCGCAAAATTTACCTCTTCTCCAACTGGCCCTCTCCAGCAGCGAACATGATATCACGGAAACAAAACGCATCGCTGAAAACGTTGTTCAGCCGCGTTTGGAATCCGTTGAAGGTGTGGCTTCCGTTCAGATAGAAGGCGGTCATAAGAAGGAGATACGGATTACGTTGCGCCCGGACGAATTACAAAATTATGGTTTGTCGCTCAACGCCATCAAACAAATCCTGCAAGCCGAGAATTTAAATTTGCCGGGCGGGACGGTTATTGAACAAAATAAGGAGATGCCTTTGAGAATCCGGGGACAGTTTGCATCGATCCGGGAAATCGAAGATTTGTTGATCCCGACCATGACGGGGGAGGCCATTCCGCTTTCCACTTTGGGCAAAATTGAAGAAACGTATCAACCAACGTCGGTCATATCCAAGCTGAACAAAGAACCGAGCGTGGGAATCCTCATCCACAAGCAGGCCGGTGCAAATACCGTCGCCGTTGGCAATGCCCTGCACGACGCTTTGCGAGATTTAGAAGAGGATTTGCCACCAAGTTTGTCTATGGCCCCGATTTTTGATGAATCCTTATATATAAAGCAATCGATCATGGCCTTGAGCACGAATATCATCTTTGGCGCCGCATTGGCCGTTTCGGTGCTTTATGTCTTCTTAAGGAATTGGCGATCAACATTGATCATCGCCGTCTCCATCCCAGTTTCTGTCGTGGCCGCTTTCGGATTTATGTTTTTAGCCGGACAAAGCTTGAATTTACTCACTTTAGGAGGCTTGGCTCTCGGTGTGGGCATGATGGTTGACAATGCGATCGTCATTATGGAAAATGTCCATCGCTACAAAAGAAACGGATTTTCTCCGCGTGACGCCGCTGTCAAGGGGACGCGTGAAGTTGGCCCGGCGCTTCTCGCCTCAACACTGACGACGGTCATCGTCTTCATTCCGATGATTTTTGTCGAAGGCCTCGCCGCTCAGTTGTTTAAACCGTTAGCCCTCGTAATCGCTTTATCATTAGCGGCTTCATTGTTTACATCGATCATTCTCGTCCCTTTACTTTTTTCTAAATTAAGACATGCCGAGGAGAATGAACAGAGATCTCGCTTTCAAGATGCCTTTGAACGGCTTAAACGGGTTTATGAACATCTCTTGCAGTCGTCTTTAAGAAGTCCGAAAAAAATTGTTTTCGCCGCGCTCTTCATCTTGCTGATCAGTGCGGCCATGATCCCTTGGATCGGCACCGAATTTATGCCTCATCTGGATCAGAGTATTCTGTACATGGACATTCACCTTCCCGTTGGCACGAGCATGGAAACGACCTTAAAAGCCACTCAAAACGTGGAGGATCAAATCGCCGACATTCCGGAGATCGAACACATCTATGTCTCTGTCGGCGGCGTGGGCCAGTTTCAGATTGGCGCAGGTTCTCTCTCCAACCGGGCCAATTATACCCTTCCGCTCGTTCCTGCGGATAAAAGAAGCCGTTCCGACCACGAAATTGCCGCCGAGATCCGCCAAAAATTATCCGATCTGCCGGGGATCAGCGTCAACATCAATGCCGGCGACAGCGGAGAAGGACTCGCAGGACCTCCCATCGTCTTGCACATTCAGGGTCCCGATGTCCGTGTTTTAAAATCTTTGTCTGAAGACGTTGCCTCGATCTTACAGCAAATTGACGGTGTGACGGAAATCAGAAGTCATTTCAATCGTGCCCAGGAAGAAATACACATTGAAGTCGATCGATTTATGGCCAGTCAATATGGCATTTCGACCGCCCAAGTGGCTGATGCCATTCTTCAAGCAAACCAAGGCGTCGTGGCTTCCCGTCTGATTCGAGCAGGGGAAGAATTAAATGTGCGCCTCACCTTTGGCGAGGCCTATCATCAACAATTGGATCGTTTAAAGCTGATCGACATTCCAACCGAGCAAGGCAATCATATTCCCCTGCAACAAATCGTTCAGGTTAAAAAAGAAGCGGGGCCGTACACGATTTCACGTTCGAACAAAATGCGGGAAATCAGGGTCCAAGCCGAGCTATTCAACCGTGACCTCGGCTCGGCCATCACAGATATTAGAGACCGTCTGGAAGAAGAGCTGACGCTTCCGAGCGGCTATCAAATTCATTTCGGGGGACAAGAGGAAGAAAGGTCTGAAGCCTTCGAAACATTATCCGCAGCCCTGGTCTTGGCTCTGCTCCTTGTCTACATGGTGATGGCCGCCCAGTTTGAATCTTTGATTCAACCTTTGATCATCATGGGGTCCGTTCCTCTCGCTGGCATCGGCGTCTTACTCGGCCTGTTTCTGACCGACAGACCGCTTGGTGTCGGGGCGATGGTGGGCTTGATTGTCTTAGGCGGCATCGTTGTCAACAACGCCATCGTCTTTGTCGATTATGTCAATACGTTAAGAAAAGAAGGACTGTCCCGGGAAAACGCTTTAATCAAGGCAGGCAGTGTTCGTTTGCGACCCATCTTGATGACCTCCCTGACAACCATCCTGGGATTAGCGCCACTTATGTTCGGATTGGGGGAAGGAAGCGAACTGCAAGCGCCTTTGGCCACCGTCGTGATCTTTGGGCTCATAAGCTCCACTGGTCTAACGCTTATTTTCATGCCGGTTGTCTATCAGCTATGCGTAGAATGGAGGGAAAAACGCCGTGAACAAACATAACCATTGGCCACGTTTGAGCGCAAGCTTTGTGCATGGCAGAAACCTGTTGATCTCTTTCGTTTTCATCATGGCTGTTTTTGGAGGAATGACGATGAAAAGCGAAGCAGAAGAACAAACGACACTGACATATATAGCCCTGGGTGATTCCCTGACGATGGGTATCGGTGCTTCGGAGACGGATTATTTGCGAATGAACGCGTTCGTGCCCCAACTGACCGCCTATCTAAGAAAAAATTTTGATGTCTATGTGGAAAATCACGGGATGCCCGGAATCACTTCGGCCGAATTGCTTGACTATGTCCGTCATCATCCCGGTATGGACCGCTTATTGCGCGGTGCGGACGTGCTCACGTTGACCATCGGGGGGAACGACTTGCTCCAGCTTTTGAACCGGGATGCCTTGAATGAAGAAACGATCGAGCAAACGGTTGAACAGTTTGGGGAATTATTTGAACAAATCATCGTCGAGATCCGTCAACATCAACCAAACGCTCCCATTTACGTGCTCGAATTATATTCGCCTTATGACAAAAGGCATGCCTTGCACAAAATCGGTCAAACAACCGTTCAGACATATAACGATGAATTAGCCCGGCGCATTCAAAAGCTGAACAATGTTTTCCAAGTTAAAATCTTTAAAGCGTTCCAAGGAAAGGAAGCTCAATGGACACATATTGATCACAATGACGTTCATCCGAATGATGAAGGTTACGCCGCCATTTTTGAAGCTTTTCAAAAGCTTTTGCGGTTGGATGCATTGACAAACCATTCGTAGATCAAAATGAACAAGGAAACGATCAAAGCCAAATATCCGTAAAAGAGCAGCATTTGTACGTACACAAAAGCGACACAAATGGATAAGAGCAGTGCGCCGATAGGAACGGTACGCAAGATAAAGGCCACTTTAAACTCATAAATCAGTTTACGGATGAGATAGGCGATGCACAACAAAAAAAAGATCAAAAAAAAGAACCCAGCCAAGATGTGAAAAGGCGTGATAAACAAAACGGCGCTCCAGTCAACATGACGAAAATCCGCTCCGTCCATTTGCGGCCAGAGTTCTCTGGAAATAAAACCGAGAAAGTAAGCAAGCAGCAACATCCCCCAAAGCACCCATAATTTCATGTCGGACGACCTCCTCATCCATATGTATGAGTGCTT
>CALBTX010000115.1 GCA_937967685.1 uncultured Bacillaceae bacterium
GATGCCCGTTAAGCGTTTTGCAATACTTTTTTAAATGCTTCGGTGAGCAAGGGGACAATGTCAAACAAATCGCCGACGATACCGTAATCAGCCACTTTAAAAATTTCTGCTTCCGGATCTTTGTTTATGGCCACGATCACTTTCGAATTGGACATGCCGGCCAGGTGTTGAATCGCTCCGGAGATGCCGCAGGCGATGTACAGATCAGGGGTGACCACTTTTCCCGTTTGCCCAATCTGCAAAGAATAGTCGCAATATCCCGCATCACACGCCCCTCTGGAAGCGCCGACGGCACCCCCCAAAACATCGGCCAGTTCCTTTAGCGGTTTAAAGCCGTCGGCACTTTTGACCCCGCGTCCACCGGCAACAATAATTCGCGCTTCGGATAAATCCACGCCTTCGGCTGTTTTTTTGACGATGTCCTTAACAATGGTGCGTAAATCTTTCAGTTCAACTTCAATTTCCTCAACTTCCGTCAAGCGCAACTCATCCTTTTGCAGTGTCGGAATGTTATTCGGGCGAATGGTGACGAAAATAAACGGATCGTTGCTTTTTTTCTTGGCGAAAGCTTTACCGGAGTAAATGGGCCGCGTGAAGACCGGGGTCTCCCCATCCAGTTCCACATGAGTGACATCGGAAATCAGGCCGACATTTAATCTTGTGGCCACCCTGGGACTGAGGTCTTTACCGAGAGATGTATGGCCCATGACCACGCCGTCTGGTTGCAGCCGATCAATTACTTGCAGCAGCGCCTGGCGATATCCGTCCGTTGTATATTGATTCAATTGTTCATCCTGAACAAGTATCACTTTATCGGCGCCGTAATGAATGAGTTGATCCGCGTATCGAGCCGCGTCGCTGCCGAACAAAGCAGCCGTGATCATCCCCTCGGGACATATCGTTTTTGCGGCTGCGATCGCTTCAAAGGAGACGTTGCGTATCCCGTCGTTTTTGACTTCAGCTAAAACAAGCATTTGTTTACTCATGGCCATCCCCCTAGATCACTTTTGCTTCCGTCTGCAATAGTCGAACGAGTTCTTCAACCTGCTCCTCTTGCTCTCCCTCAAGAATACGCCCTGCTGCTTTTTCCGGCGGCGGAAAAACTTCCAGCGTTACCGTCTTGTTCTCAATAGACGCCTGACTTTGAACGAGATCAGCGAGACTGAGACGCTCCAACGGTTTCTTTTTCGCTTTCATAATGCCCGGCAGGGAGGGGTAGCGCGGATCGTTTAAACCTTGCTGGGCGGTAAATAAAGCGGGCAGCGTTGTTTGAATGATTTCCACATCCCCTTCCACATCGCGTTCAACCGTCGCTTCCTGACCATCGACGGTCAACTTCGTGATCGTCGTCACCTGAGGAATATCCAGAAGCTCGGCGACCCTGACAGCCACCTGGCCCGCTCCATTGTCCACGGAAACGTTGCCGCCGAGAATGATGTCGAATGACCTTTCTTTGATGACAGCGGCCAAGGCATGGGCGATCGCATATTCGTCTTTTTCCTCCCCGTCGTCCTCAATTAACACGCCTTTATCGGCCCCCATGGCCATCGCAGTTCTTATCTGCTTCTCGGCATCAGCGGGACCGACACAAATCACCGTCACTTCACCGCCGAATGTTTCACGCAGTTTGATACCTTCTTCCACGGCATATTCGTCATAAGGGTTGATAATAAACTCGACCCCTTCTTCCGAAATGCGATTGTTTTCAATGACAATTTTTTCTTCCGTATCAAACGTTCGCTTTAATAAAACCAAAATGTCCATCTGTTCCCCTCCCGTTTAAAAAAGTGATCGCATATAAAGTGAACTCATTATGATTAATTTCCATTTTATTATACATATTCAAAATATACATATTCAAAATTCATGTTTTCAAACCGTTTAAAAATAGACGATGCACCGGTTCTGCCATAGATATAAGATCGTATTTACGCTCTTTCATCAGCCAGTTGGTGACGCTTTCATCCAACGTGCCAAAAATCATATACCTGGCCGCCAAAACATCCGTCTGTTCAGAAAAAACCCCTTGCTCGATGCCGGCACGAACCACACTGTCAATCAGATCGAGATAACGTTTTAAAATACGATTGATTTTTCGGCGGAGTCCGGGGTTGGGCTGACGCAATTCCAATTGGGTGACGACAGCCAGTTCAGGATTTGCGGACAGATGGGCGAAGTGCATTTCAATTAAAGCTTTCAATTGTTCCCGCGGGTCCGTTTTTTCTTTGATTTGCACCTCGGCCTGTGAAATGAATTGTCCCATTTTTTGATCAAACAGGGAGACGAGAATATCTTCCTTATTTTCAAAATACAAATAGATGGTGCCATCGGCCACTTCTGCTTCTTTGGCTATTTTGGACACCTGCGCCTGATGGTAACCGTAACGGGCAATCACCTTCACGGCGGCATCAATGATCAGTTGAAATTTTTCCCCTGTTCTTTTGACCATTGGACTCCCCCTTGAATGAATGAATACTCATTCATAGTGTAGCGGTTTGATTGTCGGTCGTCAATTGATTTTTAACAATGTCATCAAGCGCTTTCTTCTTTCAAGGCACGTTTCAACACTTTGCCGACCATTGTTTTGGGCAGCTCTTCCCTAAACTCATACAGGCGGGGCACCTTGTATGCAGCCAGTCTTTGACGGCAATGCCGATCCAGTTCCTCCTCCGTCACTTGCCGACCATCTTTACAAACGATGAATGCTTTGACGGTTTCGCCGCGGTATTCATCGGCCACGCCGATCACGGCACATTCTTTGACCGCTTCGTGTTCATATAAAACTTCTTCCACTTCCCTCGGGAAAACGTTAAATCCGGAGGCATTGATCATATCTTTTTTGCGGTCAACAATATAAAAGTAGCCTTCTTCATCCATGTAGGCCATATCTCCCGTTAATAACCAACCGTCATGAAAAGCCCCTGCGGTCTCCTCTTCCCTGTTCAAATAACCTTGCATCACTTGCGGTCCCTTAACCGCCAACTCTCCGATTTCCCCGGGAGGCAATACGTCACGGTTTTCCACTGACAAAATGCATGCTTCCGTATCCGGCCACGGAATACCAATGCTTCCTATCACGTTGCGTCCCCAAATCAAATTGGCATGGGTGACCGGTGAAGTCTCCGAGAGACCATAACCTTCCACCAATTTGCCGTTTGTCAAAGCTTCGAAAGTCTCCTGCACATCTTTGGGCAGCGGAGCCGAACCACTCAGACAAGCTTTAATGGACGACAAATCATACGTATGGACATGAGGGTGGTTAATCAGACCGACATAAATGGTCGGCGCCCCCGGAAAGATCGTCGGCTTTTCTTTGGCGATTGTTTTCAGCGCTTCCTCCACCTCAAATTTAGGCATAAGGATCATGGTTGAGGCCAGGTAAACGGAAAAATTCATGACCGTCGTCATGCCGTAAACATGAAACAAAGGAAGAATGCCGAGTATGCGTTCCTTCCCGAAATCGGCTTTATAGAACCAGACGGAACATTGATGCGTATTGACGATGATGTTGCGATGGCTCAGCTTGACTCCCTTGGGACTTCCTGTTGTTCCTCCGGTGTATTGCAAAAGAATCGTATCATCCGTACTGCGCTGAATGTCTGGCAGCGCGTGCAGATCTTGCTGCAGCCATTTCTTGAAGGGATAGGTGTCTCCCCCATATTGAATGTTAATATGCTGCCCCTGTCTTTTTTGAACGAACGGATATAACACATTTTTCGGAAAAGGCAGATAATCGGCAATAGAGGTAATGACCATGTGTTTCAAGTTCGTTTTATTTTGAACACGACGAATTTTAGGGTAGACGAGGTCTAAAGCAATGATTGTTTCAGCACCCGAATCTTGCAACTGATACGTCAATTCCCGTTCAACATACAACGGATTCGTCTGCACGACGACGGCACCGGCCATTAAAATGCCAAAATAACTGATGACGTATTGAGGACAGTTGGGCAGCATAACCGATACGCGATCGCCTTGTTGGATTCCCATCCGACGCAAGGCGTGCGCACAGGCGACTGCTGAACGGTACAATTCGGCATAAGTCATGCTTTTTCCCATGAAGCGAATGGCGATGTTCTCCGGATGTTTTTCATAAGCCTGCTTGAGAAGATCATCCACGAAAAGATCCGGATATTGCAGGTGCTCCGAAATTTCATCCGGATAATGTTTTACCCATATTTTCCCGTCCTGTTCCGAATGACTCATCATCTCTCCTCCTTGATCATGCATGGCTGTTATCAACGTATGCACTTCGTTTTGTTCTTAGTATACTGGAAATTCGCGCCTAATGGAATCTCTATTAGTAATTTTTTGAATCATTTGTATAAAACAAAATATTCGTTATCAAAATCATTTTTACACATATCTTTTCGACATCCC
>CALBTX010000116.1 GCA_937967685.1 uncultured Bacillaceae bacterium
CGTACATCACGATGCCGTCTTGGGTTTCAATTCCTCATAGGTAAGCTACAAACGGTACTCGTCGAAGTCAACCTGCAGATTGCTCCGTGTCAGTTTCAATTCCTCATAGGTAAGCTACAAACCCCATTTTTTCCATTAAAATCAACATTTTGAAGATGTTTCTATTTTAACGTTTTTTGGTGGTCATTGGAAGTATTTTCGCTCAATAAAAGTTGCCAATCGTTGGTCTTACTGCAAATTCTGGATTCATATTTATTACAAAAAATTGCAATAAGTTGTCGTCGATCCCCGGGGGTTTTGACTGTACTACCGGTCGACGACATGATTTACCCAATTCTGTTGATCTGGTCACCTCCCGAAGAAGATGCAACCGGTTCAACGCATCCAAAACCTTGACTACCCTTGCTGCCAATGCCGGCGTCCAAAGCAAGGGATAATAACCTTCTATCCTCAGCCCAAAGTTGAAACTGACCGATGTGGCCCTTGATGACGAACCCTTTATAAAGAACGATTCTCTCTTTTGTTTGACCCAGCGGTTCTATATGCAAACGAGTCGAACTTGGCACCGATTGATAGACAAGCTCAAACTTTTTTAGTAAGTTGTTGCGGATGTGCTCTGAGAATTCTGAATCCCGTGGTTGATAATAATGAGTAAACTTGCGCCCATCGGGACGGAACATCGTACTGTACACGGTAATGGGAGACAGCGTTTGAACCAGCAGCGTATCCTTATTGATATCCGGCTGCGTGCATTCAATTTCAATCACATTTAGGCGCGCCTGACCTAAGCGTATCCCTTCTTCAAGTAATAAGGTGTTCATGATGGACTGGCAAAACGGAGCGAGCGGAGAATGGACTCTGAGTTTTACTTGACCTTGGAAACATATTTGCTTCTGTTCTTTGATTAGTCGATACTTGCCTAATAATTGAGAGAAGGTAAACAGGCGAAAACTGCGCTTTCCATACATGTACCCTTCGTTATGTAAGAAACGAGCAAAGTCGGGATCCAATAGACGATACAATGCCGACTGAAGCAGATAATTGTAATGAATGGGCAGGCAAAATGACGGTTTTTCAGCCTGAAGTGTCATTTTGAGCAGCACAAAACCGACTCCTTTTCCAGATTATAGGAAGAACAATGGCACAAACAGCCGCAATCCTGCTAAGCCAAATGGACTTGGATGTGCAGTATGTCCATCTTTTGTCATACAGAAATTGTACCATTTTTACCATCCTATCTGAAGCAGTCAAGAGGTAAATATAGGCTTCAATTCTCATTGCATATCTTTTTTCCTTCATGAATCCAGCATATATTTATCATAGTTTCTCATGGACCAATACCAGGAGACGGCCCAAATGAGAACGACCACCAAAGCACAGAGACCAACCGTCAGTACGGGAGAAGCCGTATACCAGTGTGTGAGTTGATTGATCAGCCGATCATCCAACTCTGTAAAAACGATGATCAGCACGATCGGCGCCCATAAAATGTGGCTGATTCCTTCACCCCTCAGTCCCCAGCGATAGAACAAACCGAGTTGGACCGCTGTAAAGGACAGCGTGAAGCAAGGAAAAATGAACATGCCTGCCCCGACCTCTACGTCAATAGGAATGGATTTCAGTTTATGGAATAACCACAGCCCGACAGACAGCCCGGCGATGACCACGCCTTGGGACATAAAGCGGGAGACAAAGCGGGAAGTGACAATCTCCTTCAATGTAAGCGGCAATGCGTGAAAAAAAGGGTATATGCCTGCCACATATTCCCGATTGGGACGGGAAGTCAGAAACAGCCAGAAAACAAAGTAAGGCACAACCATCATGATAAAGGCCACCACGGACACTGTTCCGTCTGCATCCCGGTTGAGCATCTTTTGCAGCCCGGTCATAGCACTCTGTTGATGCCATACAATCAACACCAAAAAGAGAAATAGTGAGCCGAGCAACCAGCCGCTGATCACGCGGCGCTGATCGTACCATTCTTCTTTGACCAGATTAAAAATGACATCCATCCTCATGCTCGATCCTCCTTAGGCAAAAGACGTGCGCTTGACGACCTGTTTCTGTCATAAGCGAACCCTCTTTTGTTCATGCTCTTAACGGCGATCCACCAACAGACAACAAAAGCGAAAACGGATAGAAGCAGCGGCAAGATAAACAGTAAACCTTGTGCAGCCATACCATTGGCAACCAAGAGATATCCTCCGGAACTTGTCAAGACCAACCAGAAGATGATCGCCAGGAAAAAAATGAGCCGTCCCCGTCGTCGCAATCCCCACAGGAAATAACCCAATACGTGCACAGAACTGACGAACAGGGCTAAGGACATAAACATACCAAATTGAGACCACAATTCTTCCGTCGTCGATCGATACACTTGTATCAGGGCCGTCGGTAACAAAAACAGGACGACATTTAAAACCCACAACAACAAAACACTGGCCATTTTTGCATGGACAAGCTGACTTTTGCGGATCGGCAACGTTTGTAAAAACAGCGTTTGCCGCTGTTCATCATCGGCCAGCAGATCATTGTATACGGTCACTAAAGTGAATACCAGTACAATCGTTGCCACTGTCGTTTCCAGGGGCGTTTCAAGCCATTTTTCTATTAAAAAACTCGGTGGAAAGATTAAAAGTGAATAAACCAGCCAATAGCGGATGATTCCCGATACGAATCGTCCATGTGTTCGGTCAAGATCCCAATAATGACTCATCAGGGAGAGTTCCCTCCGGATTAAGATCCACATGAACTATGCCTCCCTTTTTCCCGTCAATAAAATAAACACTTCCTCCAAAGTCAGGCGCTCCGCGCGCCATTCCCCTGCATCCAGCCGCTGCTTTTCGCGTGCATAAAGTTCAGCGTAGCGGGATGTGTAAGCGACATAGCCGCCCCTTGTCCGTTGAAAGTTGAACAACAGGGGGTGATGGACATCGTCTCGATTCATCTCCTGTGTGATGTTCTGATCATTGACGTCCTGCTTGTCATCCCCAATCCTTCGCCCGGCGTCAGGTATAATAATCCGGCGATGACGGTCAAGCAGCGTTTCTTTATCTTCACTGAGTAAAATCCGTCCGTTGTCAATCAAGGTGACGGCATCGGCGATTTTTTCCACATCCGAGGTGATATGCGAGGAAAACAAGACACTGCGCGACCCATCCCGGACAAATGCCAACAGTACATCCAAAACTTCTTCTCGGGCGACGGGATCTAAACCGGACGTCGGTTCATCAAGCAGCAGAAGCTTCGGTCGGTGGGCAATGGCCAGCACAAGAGAAAACTTGACCTTCATCCCTTTGGAGAGATGAGCAACCTTTTTGTTGACCGGAATTTGAAAAAGCTTCAAATGCTTCTTAACCGCTTCATCATCCCAATGGCGGTAAAAATGGCGAACAAATTGCAAAGTGCGCTCCACCGTCCATCTTTCATTTAACAACGGCGTATCGCTGACATAACCGACTTGCTCTTTGATGGCCACGTCTTTTTCAGGCATGCGCATCCCCAAAATACGAATGTCCCCCTGATCCGTTGGAATCAAATCCATGATAGCCTTCATCGTGGTGCTTTTTCCGGCCCCGTTTTTCCCCAGAAAACCCATGATGCATCCAACAGGTAATACGAACCGGACATCTTTCAGTTGAAAATCACCATAGGTTTTACTTAAACCTTTGACTTCAAGGACATATCGGTTTTTACCGCGATGGGATTCTTCCGGTCGATTTTCTCGGTTTTTAATCATTGCTCTCTCCCCCTTGACCGCTTGACTTGATGATCTGATCCGCTTTGAGCCACATATCCGCAAATAACTCCCGCACTTGTTCCTCTGTCAGATCCAGCCGTTTCGCTTGCAGAACCGCTTCCCATAAAGCCTGTTTCACCTGCTCCATTTTCCATTGCATCAGTTTCTCAGCGCTCAGCCGAGCGACAAAACTGCCTTTCCCCGCCCGGGTATAAATAAAGCCTTCCCGCTCCAATTCCTGATAGGCACGCCGAATGGTGATCGCGCTCGTGCGGAGATCGGTAGACAATTCACGAATGGATGGCAGCATCTCATCTTGTTGCAGCTGCCCCGTCACAATCAGCCGTTGAATCTCATCGACGACCTGCTCATACATGGGCTTGGGATTACTGGCCGAAATATGAATCAGCACATGGCCACGCTCCTTCCCGGCCAACGACCGTTTCTAAAAAGCAAGTTTCATTCCTCTGTGTATACATTATATACACAGTATACTATAAGAAACAGAAATCGGCAATTCCTTCTTCACAAAAATTTTCATGTGAATGAACACGCATGAAACAGAGGTCAAGCACAATGCGAAATGAGTTCATCACGTATGAACCAGAAACCAAGCACAATGCGAAATGAGTTCATCACGTAAGAAACAAAGACCAAGGACAACACGCAATGAAATCATATATGTAAAGACGATTTCGGGTAAGATTCAACAAAAATTGAAAAGCAGATGGCAGAAAACAAATTGTTTTCTTTCACCTGCTTATCTTTAGGGCATCTGGATTGGGGAATTTAGGGGTTAAAGCGCGTTAAAGCGCTTTTTTGAGCTGCTTGCTTCTCAACTGTCCACATGCGGCATCAATATCTGTGCCGTGCTCCTGACGGATCGCGCAGTTAATCCCGTTCTTTTTCAACGTGTCATAAAAAGCAAGCACCGTTTTCTTGGGACTTCGCTCATATTGGCTGAATTCATCCACTGGATTGTACGGAATCAGGTTGACGAAAGCCAAATGGCGTATATCCTTTAGCAATTCAGCTAATTGCAACGCTTCTTGCTCACGGTCATTGACATCTTTGAGTAAGATGTATTCGAACATCACGCGGCGGTTGGTTTTTTCCAAATAATAATGGACGGCTTCCATTAACGTTTCCAGAGGATAAGCCCGGTTGATTTTCATGATCCGCGTTCTGAGCTCGTTGTTCGGGGCATGGAGTGATACGGCCAAGTTGACTTGCAGACCTTCGTTGGCAAAGTCGTAAATTCTATGAACCAAACCGCTCGTCGAAACGGTAATATGTCTGGCTCCGATCGCCAATCCTTTCGGGTGGTTAATCACCTGCAGAAACGCCATCAGATGATCGTAATTATCGAAAGGTTCGCCGATGCCCATAACAACGACATTACCCACTCTTTCACCCTTTCCGGCTTCATGCAGATAGTGTTGAACACGCATCACTTGCTCAACAATTTCCCCCGTGGACAGGTCTCTGTTTTTCTTCAGCAGTCCGCTGGCACAGAAGGAGCACCCTATATTACAACCGACCTGTGTTGTCACGCAAACCGTGAAGCCGTATTTTTGTTTCATTAACACCGTTTCAATCACATGGCCGTCCGCCAATTCAAATAAAAATTTGACGGTGCCATCAGTCGATTCCTGCTTCATTTTTTCATTGAAGGAGCGAATGACGAAATGTTCTTCCAACAATTCAAGACACGATTTGTTGACGTTGTTCATCTCGCTAAATGTTGTCACTTGCTGTTTATATAACCAATGCCATATTTGTTCAGCCCGGAATCTTTTCTCTCCGTGTTCCATAAGCCACGCTGTTAATTGTTCAAAAGTGAAGCCGTAGACGGACTGTTTCATCGTTGACCCTCTTTTCCAATTGAGAACATTTACTCTATCCTACTGAAAAACCGTGCCTGAATCAACATAGCGATTTACTCCGGACAAAGTACACATTCTCAATTAAGTCGATCTGACACTTCAAATTCTCTCAACCTATCTTCAAGATTTAACCGGGAAGAATCATCGTCAAAATCAATGTCTAACGCCAGACTGTATATTTCTTTTGCCTTGGCAAGATTTTTGGCCACTCCTTCACCGAATGCATACATATCTCCCCAACCGATATAACCCCAGACCCAATGAGGATATTGCTTGATGAGTTCCTGAAACTTTTTTTCTCCCTCTTCAATCCTGCCCGCCATGAAGCAAGATTCCGCTTCTGCACGTTTCATGTTTTTGATAATCAGTTCGGTACTATCTGGAAACAGCTCCACAAATGCGCGGCAATACCGAATCCGCTGTTCAAAATAACGTGGGTTGATTTGCCCTGCATTCAGCAAATACATTTCAATATCCTGGCACCAGTTACTCGGGTATACTTCCCCTTTATACGCTTTGTCCACATCGTTTATACTTTGATAGCCCTCATACTTTTGAACAAAGATTTCCCAGTGGGTCAACCATTGATCACAGGCTTCAACATACTTGTTTCCATCATACTTGTTTGCATCATACTTGTTTGCAGTGAGCAATTCATAGGCTCCTTGAATCATGCCATCCAGTTCTTCATCACATGGAGGAGCGTTATGGCCCAACCGCTTCCAAAGCACTTGTGCGGCAAACCAAGGGAAATCCTCATCAAAGCCTTCAGCCGATACATTAAACTCGTCAAACCAGACTTCGGACAAATCTTCTGCCGATTGAAATGTGTGGATATCCCGAAGGAATTGCTGCTGATCGAACGGAATATTCAAAAAGCCTAGTCTGGAGATGATCTCATCTGTGCTCATCGCTTCCACTTCTTCCTTGCTCCAGTGTTTCGTTCTTCGGGCAAAAAGCTCATTTTTGTCCAGACAGCATTTTTTGTACTTTTTTCCGCTTCCACACGGACAAGGATCATTGCGGCCGATTTTACGCCTCTTCTTCTGCCTCTCTGCCTCCTGACGTTGATTTCGATCGATCATCATGTCCACTTCTGCCTCCATTGCTGTTTCCAATCGTTTCAACTTTTGACGTCTGGCTGTAATTTGCCGTCTCCACCGAGGAAGATTCCGATGGTCGATACCGTTAATGACACAGTTGGCATACAATGATTCACTTAAGTCCAACATGTTGTCGTCGTAGCCATGAATGAGTAATTTTTCTATGTAGGGAATGGCCGTCACAGACAACTGCTGACACAGTCCATCAGCAATAAGAGTTTTCACTGTCATATCCTGGACTTCAAATAGTGCAGCTAGCAAGGTTTCTTCAGCATACTTGCTTTTAATATTGGCGATGATATCCGCTGCATATATTCCAGATTCATCCTGCATGAGATATGGCTTCAGTTCTTCTACCACCTGATCCCCGCCAATCCTGATCAGTGCCCGAGCCGTTTCCTCAAGCAGAATGTCTTCATCACGAACCAAGAGCTTACATAACAGCGGAATTTGATCTTGACGTTGCATGTATCCGGCCAGCATAACTGCGTAGATCCCCTTGTAAGTGAAAAAAGGTTCTTTCTCTTCCAGTTGAACGATATCCAGAAGCTGCTCGCAAGACCAGTCTTTGCGCACGGACAATTCCCGAATAGCCCGTTGGCCAAGCTGAAAATGTGAGAGGGAAAACGTATTCATGTACTCCATGCGCTCCATATGTGCAAGTAATTCTGCATATAAGTCTCCAGATGGCATAGATGCCCATGATTGATACAGCCTGAAGCGTTTCATCAGCTTGTCCGGTAATACGGCCGCTAAGTCTTGGTCATATTTTGCTAGCAGCCAGGACGGACTGTTGTCCAACAAAGCAACATACCAGTGCTGGTCATGCGGGTTCGTTTTCAGCCCATTGAGCAAAGCGATAAACACCTTTTCTGTTTGAGGATAGTTTTTTAGATAAGGCAGCACACTGTTTTTGTAGGGGTTTTGATGTGTTTGTCGCTCGTTGGCTTGCAGACCCAACAGGAATGTTTCTTCCGTGGCAAGATGACCTTCGGCCAACAAGTGTAACACGAACTGACGGACTGTTTCTTCTTCATGTAATAAAAAGGGGTTTACTTTTTCAGCGAATGATGCCATCGGTTTTAGATCTCCTTATCTTTCATTTACGTTAAAGCTTCATCAAAAAATTCATGGTCTCTAACTGTTCCACCAACCAAAAGTATATCATATTGCGAGCTGTCATAAGCCAAAAAAGGGGGACTCTACACCTCTGGCGAAAGCGGAAATTTGGGCATCTTCAAAACTTTTTTGCACAGTTTGCTTGACTGAACAATTGGTGAGAAGATCACAATGACTTGACAAAATTCAGCACTTCTTCAACGTGCCCTTTTACTCTCACTTTGCGCCATGCTTTGAGCAGTTGTCCTTCTTCATCGATGACAAAGGTCGAGCGCTCAATACCCATATATTCTCGGCCAAAATTCTTTTTCAGCTTCCAGACGCCGAACATTTCCGCTACTTCGTGGTTCTCATCGGATAACAATAGAAAGGGTAAGCCGTGCTTGGCAATAAATTTTTCGTGTGAGGACAGACTGTCCGGACTGATGCCCAAGACAACGGTGTTGTAGTCTTTAAACTGTTCGTTCAGATCACGAAAGTCGCATGCCTCCGTCGTACACCCGGGCGTCATATCTTTCGGATAAAAATAAATCACCACTTTTTGTCCCTTAAAATCTCTGAGAGCCACGTCTTTGCCGTTCGAGGCCGGCAGGCGAAAATCAGGCACAGGTTGTCCAATTTGTACTGCTGTCATTTTCATTCCTCCTTTCCCTTAATTATTAACACAAAAACCATTAATGTTCATCCCTTTGTCACAAATTTTGTGAGATAGCTCACAATCATGAGTCAACATGAAAAGTTAACAT
>CALBTX010000117.1 GCA_937967685.1 uncultured Bacillaceae bacterium
TCCACAATGTCAGCCAATGAATCATAAGGCGCATCAGCCGGTACGAGGAAAAACAGATCATCCGCAGCCATTAAGGCGATATGTGTGAAATCTTCATAATTGAATCCCGGATCGGACAGCAGGGGCGTTGTAAAAAAACTGCCGCTCGTAGTCGAAATATGATACGGATTTCCTTCATGGTTTTTGACATATCCCCAGCCGACGGCTCCGCTTCCTCCCTCCCGGTTTTCCGGAACCATTGGTTCAGTATACAATTCGTATTTTTCCAAAATTTCAATGAGTGTTCTGGCCATAATATCATTGCCTCCACCAGGTCCGAAGGCGATTGTCCACTCCAGAGATTCCTCAGGGTAGGCGATGCCTTGCGCATCTCCTTCTTGACCATTGCCGGCAGACGCTTCAGAGTCATCAGGTTCATGACTTCCGTCATCCGTATTTCCCGTATTTTCACTGCTTTCTGTATTTTTGTTGTCTGCTTCAGTTCCGTCTCCGCCGGTATTCGCACTTTGACAGGCTGCCATTGCAAAAATCAGGGTCAAAATCAGGACAGCAACATAAACATTCTTTTTCAAGAAGCCTTTCCCCCAATCAATATGTGACCTCTATTCAATAACCCCCAATTCGGTCATGATCACTTCGAATTCAGCAACGGTTTCCTCTAAATATTGACTGAATTCATCCCCGTATAAGATGTGCTCGCTTAACATATTGGTGTCTATATACTCCTGCCATTCGGGAGTTTCGGCCACTGCTTTCATCGTCTCGATCCACCAATTGCGAACATCTTCCGGAATATCCCCTGGCATAATGATACCCCGGGGCATGGGAATGTTGACATCGTATCCTTCTTCAATGAAGGTGGGCACATCGTCAAATCTGGGCAAACGTTCTTGTCCTGAAAAAGCTAGCGCTTTCAATTCTCCGGCCTCAATCTGTCCGGCGACTTCCCCTGGGTTCCCCATAATGACATCCAAACTCCCGGATAAGATGGCAGAGACCATTTCACCTTGAGCATTAAAGGATACATATTCAATATCAATGCCTGCCTCTTCAGCAAATGTTTCCGGTATGAGGCGATCCACGTTAGCAGCACCGATTCCGCCAATATTAAAAGTCTTGGACTTGGCAGCTTCAACGAAATCATCCAGTGAATCATAAGGCGCATCGCCGGGTACGAGAAAGAACATGTCATCTGCGGCCATCAAGGCGATGTGAGTAAAGTTTTCGTAGTTGAACCCCGTGTCGGATAACAACGGCGTCGTAATAAAACTTCCGCTTGTCGTCGAAATATGGTATGGATTACCGGCCTGGTTATTGAGGTATCCCCAGCCGACGGCGCCGCTTCCACCCTCGCGGTTTTCAGGGACGATCGGTTCCGGATACAGCTCATATTTCTCCAAAATCTCGATCAATGTTCTGGCCATAATATCATTGCCTCCACCAGGTCCAAAGGCAATCGTCCAATCCAAAGTTTCTTCCGGATAATCAAGGTCTGTATCTCCTGCATCGGCTTCTTCATTTGTGGCGGAGTCCTCTGCATCCCCTTCATTGGCACTATTTTCCATATTTTGATTATTTTCAGTATTCTCGTTGCCCGCCTCGCCATCATTGCTCCCCGCATTCTCGCTTCCGCAAGCAACAAGCGTCAATGAGAGCGTGAAAATAAGCAGGGCCATCCAAAAATGCCTGTTCATGTTAAACCCCCTATCTTCCAAAATGGACAATGATCTTTCACAAGCGATACCATGTCGCCGTAGACACCGCGGCGAGACGCCCGGCATCATCAAACAACCTCGATTCAACATAGACCAACGTTTTCCCCTTTTTCAAAAAGCGGGCTTCACACTTGACCGTCCCTTCTTTCACCCCTTTCAAAAATTGTGTTTTCATCTCCAAAGTGACGCACGTACCTAAAAATTTCTGACAGAGATGACCCATGGAGACGTCCATCATAAAGGCAATGACACCTCCGTGGAGAGAACCTTGAGGATTAAACATATAATCCTCAACGTCCGCTTCCACGACACATGTTTCATCACCGTAGGAGATGCTTAAATCAAAAAAGCGGGATAGAAAAAACTTTTCAAATTGAGGTTCATGGTCCTTCAACGCCTGTTCAAATCTTTTTCTGGCGATATGTTTATCCATAGCGATACCTCACCTAACAGGGAATCGAGAGCGAAACGAAAAATATGCCTCACTGGACAGCGCATTTATCGTCAACCTTTATTCAGAAATAAATGAGCGGTCAGCGATTTAAGATGCGAGCACGAATCATAGTACAGTTAAGAGTATTTAAAATGAGGTTTGCGCTTTTCCAAAAAAGCCCGGACGCCTTCTTGGTAGTCTTCCGTATCGAATGAGCGGATACGCAGCTCTTCCGTTTCTTCGTTGTCTTCCGTTTGCCCGGCCATGATCAAGCCGATGATCCGCTTCATGCTGCGCACGGTAAATTGAGCTTTCTGACACAACGTTTCGGCGAAAGCCAGCGTTTCCTCGGCGATTTGCTCCGGTTCATAAACTTGATCCACCAAGCCGATGCGATGGGCTTCCCGGGCATCAAGATGTCTCCCGGACAACAATATATATTTCGCATTGGCCGGACCGACTAAATCAACCAATTGTTTGGTGGCCGTTAAACTGTACACCAAACCGAGGTTGGCCGGCGTAATCCCAAATCGTCCGTTCGTATCTGAAAAGCGGAAGTCGCAAGCCAAAGCGAGTTCACACCCGCCGCCGATACAGTAGCTTTGAACCATGGCGATGCTCGGTTTGGACATCGTAGCGAGGGCTCTTTCCGCCTGATGGGTTGCCTCGTTATATATTTTGGCCCCTTTGGAGTCGGCCCGCAGTGTTTTAAACTCGCTGATGTCCGCACCGGCGGCAAAGGAGGTCTCATCCGCACCGCGAACGATCAAAACTTTAATGTGTGAGTCTTCTTCCACTTCTTGGATCAGCCCCGGAATGGCTTTCCACATTTCATGGGTGAGCGCATTGCGTTTTTCGGGACGGTTAAATACGATCGTTGCGATCTCACCCTGTTTTTGTAAATAAATGTCTTTTTTGCTCATCAGTTTTCCTCCTTCACTTCCGGGTATTTGTCATAGATGACGTTTTCTTCGTACAGTTGATCAATTTCTTCTTCAGATAAGCCGATGTCCCGCAGCGTCTCCGAAGTGTGTTGTCCGAGCCATGGCGCCGGTTCACGAATGGACAGCGGGGTTTTGGAGTATTTCACCGGAATGCCCAACGTTTTGATTTTTCCCAGTTTGGGATGGTCCATTTCAACAACCATCTCCCGCGAACGCACATGAGGATCATTTAAGGTTTGATCATACGTATAGACAGGCCCGCCCGGCACACCCGCCTGATCAAGTTTGTTCACCCAATATGCCGTGGGCTGTTGGATGAGGATCGCTTCGATGTCTTTTTCCAAATCGTCAATGTTTTCCATTCTTTTGTTCAGATCGATGTACTTTTCTTTTTGGATCCAGTCCGGCCGCTCAATGACATCCTGACAAAACCTTTCCCACAGTCTTTGGCTGCCGGCACCGACGGTGACATATCCGTCTTGCGTTTGATATGCCTGGTAAGGGGTTGAACGTCGATGGCGCGTGCCTGTCGCTTCAGGAATTTCACCTGCTCCAAAATACGCTGCCGATTCCCACACCGTCCAAGCCAGACCGGCATCCACCAAGGACGTTTCCAAGTACTGTCCTTCACCTGTTTTCATTTTATGAATGTAAGCACCGAGTATGCCGTAAATGGCGGCCGATCCAGCAGCAATATCATTGATGGCAATCCCCACTTTGGCCGGACGTCCTCCCGGTTCTCCCGTCATGCGCATAAAGCCGGTCACCCCTTGGGCGATGATGTCAAATCCGCC
The DNA here is from genome assembly GCA_937967685.1 of uncultured Bacillaceae bacterium. Lineage (GTDB taxonomy): Bacteria > Bacillota > Bacilli > Caldalkalibacillales > Caldalkalibacillaceae > CALBTX01. Next base: position 3,887 of record CALBTX010000117.1, read on the forward strand.
TTTTTGACTGTACGGTCCTGTCTGGCCAAAGCCGGAGATGGAACAATAAATGATGCCTTCATTCACGTTTTTCACTGTCTCGTAATCAATGCCCAGCTTCTTCGTGACGCCCGGCCGGAAATTTTCGACAATAATATCCGCCTTTTCCGCCAATTTTAAGAAAATATCTTTCCCTTTCTCTGATTTCAAATCAAGAGCCAGACTCTTTTTGTTGCGGTTGGGCATGGCAAAACAATATCCTTCACCGTTAATAAACGGACCCAGTCTTCTGGAATCGTCTCCGCCGGGAAAACGTTCCACTTTCGTCACTTCAGCACCCATGTCGGATAAAACCATGGTGCAATACGGTCCTGCCAAAAACTGTGTCAAGTCTAATATTTTGACTCCGTCTAAGGGAAGCATCACGCTATTCCTCCTTTTGTCTAAGATGAACGTCGAGTGAGAGACGTTTTTTATGAGCGGTGATCCATGGGGATGTATTGACGGTCAAGCTCGCCGGTATAGACGGAAGCCGGCCGAATCAAGCGATTGTTGGCATACTGTTCCAAAACATGGGCCGTCCAGCCGGCCATTCGGCTCACAGCAAAAATGGGGGTAAACAACGCTAGATCGATTCCCATCATATGGTATGTTGAGGCAGAATACAGGTCCACATTAGGATATAATCCCTTCTCCCTGAAGACGACCTTTTCGATTTCTTCCGTCATGTCAAACCATTTCGTATCACCGCTTTGTTCGGCCAGTCGTCTGGATAGCTTTTTCAAATGCACGGCGCGGGGGTCCATCGTTTTATAGACACGATGACCGAAACCGCTTATTTTTTGTTTTCGAGCGAGCTTATCTTGTATCACCCGCTCGACCTGTTCGACATCTCCGATCTCCAACAGCAGTCTCATTACTGCTTCGTTCGCTCCGCCGTGCAAAGGGCCTTTTAAAGTGCCTACAGCCGATGTGATCGCTGAGTAAATATCCGATTTTGTTGCGGCCGTGACACGCGCTGCAAACGTTGAGGCGTTAAATTCGTGATCGGCATGTAGAATCAGGGCGACGTTCATCGTTTCTTCGTGTAGCGCATCCGGCTCTTGACCTTGCAACATATACAAAAAATTGGCGGCTAAAGACAAATGCTCTTGCGGCGGGAGCACATCCTCTTCTGCACTCAGGCGGCCGATGGCGGCAACGAGGGTCGGGATTTGAGCGACAAGCGTTAAACCGTTTTGCTGTTCTTGCTCATCTCCGACTTGACCGCCGCTTGTTTCATTTTGTAAAAGAGAAACGGCTGAACGAAGAGCTGCCATGGGTGATTGGCGGGGCACAAACTGCTTTAGGATGTTTATCATTTCTGTTGACAAAAAAGATCTTGCAAACAGATCTTGCTTAAACGCCTGAAGTTGGTCATCCGACGGCAGTTGATCATGATATAGCAAGTAAATCACTTCTTCGAAGGAAGCGCCATGTTGCACGAGATCGTCCACATTGTACCCACGGTAGATCAAGCGCCCCTCCTTGCCATCTATAAAACAGATGGAGGATGTCCCGGCCACGACATCTTCCAATCCGGTCACACCGCTTTTCGTCATTCGATATCACCCCTCCTTATCCTTCAAACAAGAGTATTATGTATTATGTATACATAATACTCTAAATCAGACCATCGGTCAACAGTATATTCGTAATTTATTGTTATTTTTATAAAAATATGAATTTTATATTGGTATGTTCATCGTATTTTTGATACCGAAGCGAAAAACAAATAACCCTACTGAGCCTTCGGTTCAATAGGGGTTGTCTGCGTTCTGAAACCGGGAAGGATTCCCGGTTATCATTCTGCACATCCACTTCTTACTTCGCCTGCACATACACTGCCTGCACAACACTGCTCTTAACCGAAATTCATTGTGTCTTCTCCTGCTTCATGCCTTGCAGTAAAACCGCCTTTAGACAAAACGAAAGGGGGTCACCGCTTGCATCCAATTCAATTTTGAACGTGTCTTTGCAGAGCGGCGTGGCGGTCTGTAAAAAGGAGACGATCTTTTTTTCCATGTTGGGCGGAGTTCCTGCACGCTCAATCCACCTGGAAAAATGAATGGGTAAGTCCCATTGATAAATTTTCTCATAAGTGAAACCATTTTCGGCGAACAAACGCTCCCACTCGGAGAGTGAATATTCTCGTACGTGCGACGGATCGCGCATCCGATCCAGCTCATTGATAAACGCATCCAAAACCTCATCTTCCGGTGCATAATGATCAACGAGCAAAAAAATGCCCTTTGTTTTAAGCACTCGCTTCACTTCACGCATCACCTGGCGAACATCGGCAAAGTGATGGGCCGCAAAACGGCAGGTGACGATGTCAAACGACGCATCTTGAAAGGGGAGCTGTTCGGCATTGCCTTGCCGGAAAGAGACATTTTCCGCCCGACGATCCCGCGCTAAATCCGTTGCCACTCGAACCATATCTTCCGTCAAGTCCAAGCCGATGCACTGTTTAACGAAAGGGGCAAACGCGAGCGCCGTATGTCCGGCCCCCGAGCCGATATCCAATACTTTTTCCCTGCCTGTCAAAGGAAGGGCGTCTATCATTTGCTTCAGATCTGTCCCTGAGGAAAACAAGCGTTCATCGCGGTACTTTTCGGGATTTTTGGCAAACTGTTTTTGAACGGACCTTTCTGCATCAGCCATGCACATTTCCTCCTCTTTTTTTATCCATATGAACATTATTTCTGTTTTTCAAATATTTGTAAACAGGAGGAAAAACGACCACCAAAACAATGAGGATGAGAATGCTTAAAGAAATGGGCCGTTCAATAAAAGTCAGCAGGTTGCCGTTGGCGCTGTTCATCGCCCGGCGAAAATTCTCCTCAAACAACGGAGCTAAGACGAGCGCCATGACAAAAGGGGCCAGCGGAAAATCGTTTTTCCTTAAGAAGTAACCGACGATACCCAGGATAAATAACACGATTAAATCAAAGCGATTAAAACTGAGTCCGTACACCCCTAAAACAGCAAAGACGATCACACCGATGTACAATGGGGTGGTTGGGATTTTCAGGATGGAAGCAAACACGCCGACGAGCGGGAGATTCAGGAAGAGAAGCATGGCGTTTCCTATGTACATACTGGCAATAATTGCCCACAGTAACGCAGGATTCGTCTCAAACATTTGCGGGCCGGGCTGCAAACCATACATCATAAAGATGAAGAGGAGCAATGCAGTCGTCGCCGAACCGGGAATGCCTAAGGCAAAGAGCGGAACTAACGCGCCGCCTACGCCGGCATTATTGGCCGTTTCCGGGCCTGCCACCCCTTCGATCGCCCCTTTTCCAAATTGATCTTGATGTTTGGATAACCGCTTTTCTAAAACGTACGACATGAAAGAGGCCAGAGAAGGCCCAATCCCAGGAAGCACACCAATGAGAAAGCCGAGCACACTCCCCCGACCGTAAGGGCCGATCGACCTCCGCCAATCCGAACGCGTCATCCATAAGGAACCTTGAATTTGTTGCATACTATTTTTGGCGCTATTCTTTTTCTTTGATAATTGCACCAGCGCTTCAGGTATGGCAAATACGGCAATTGCGGCCAACACAAAATCAATACCGTCCTGCAAATTGGTCATTCCAAACGTAAACCGGGAAACGCCTGATTGCAAATCCATGCCGACCATGGCAATGGACAGACCTAACAAGGTCGTCATGAGCCCTTTTAAAACTGAACCAGTTGTTAAATTGGTGACCATTAACAAGGCCAGTAAAATTAATGCACAATATTCCGCTGCCCCGAAGTGATACGCTGCTTTGGCCAGCGTCGGGGCCAGAAGCATTAAAGCGATGGTTGAAAATGTCCCGGCAACAAATGAGCCGATAGCAGCCGTAGCCAGGGCCGGTCCCGCCCTCCCCTGTTTGGCCATTTCATATCCGTCAAGCGTGACGACAACCGAAGCAATGTCTCCGGGGGTCCGGACCAGAATAGCCGTTGTTGAACCGCCATACATCGATCCGTAATAAACACCGATTAACATGATTAATCCGTTGATCGGATCCATCCCAAAGGCGAGAGGAACAAGCAGGGCAATCGCTGTAATGGGCCCAATCCCCGGTAAAACGCCAGTGAACGTACCGATCGTCACGCCTAGAAATGAAAGAGCCAATGTTTGCCAGTTCAAAATTTGTCCAAATCCGGTGGCCAGGTTTGCAAATAAGTCTGCCAACAAAACTGATCAACTCCTACCCAAGGGGTCCCGTTGGAAGGTAAACGGAAAGAACATTGTTAAACAATATAAAAATGACGCTCGGAAAGACAATGGCATATACGATATTGCGAATCCAATGTTTGCGGTCCAGATATATCGATAAACCCAAAATAAATAAGCTGGTTGACAGTATATATCCCAAGGGAACGAAAAGTAATACGTAACATAATAACAAGCCTAAAATGACAAACGTTTTTTTCGAGTCCTGCGCTTGGTCTTCTAATTCATCTTCTTCGTTGGACTCATGTGCCTCCATCTTCAAATCATCTTCATTTTGACTGAGCTGATCGGGTTCGTGTGTCACCTTCGTTTGACGTGCGTTCAACAAACCCAAAATGATAAGGGCAATGGAGGCGAGAGCAAGTAAAACACCAATGGTCAACGGGAAGATGCGCGGACCAACCGCCTCATTTGTGTAGGGGGAGGGAGGAATCTTCATCCCCCAGTAAATATACAACAATGAAAAAAGAAGAAAGATTCCCCCCGAAATGGTATTTTTGGTCAAATGTATCCCTGCCTTTCTAAACCGCGGCGTGTTTATTCGATTTGTCCCGTTTTGCGCAGCCCCTCTTCAATGTCCTGATCTGTTTGTTCAAGGAATTCCAGGAATTCCTCACCTTTCATGAAAGTGATATCCCACTGGTTTTTCGCGGCAATATCTTGCCATGTTTCCGTCTCTAAAGCCGCTTCAATCGTATCCTCCCAGAATGTGACAGCCTCTTCAGGCATTTCCGGCGGCCCCATGACACCTCTCCAGTTCCCAAAGACCACATCGATACCCACTTCAGAAACGGTAGGCACGTCGCTAAAAACTTCTCCGAGCCTTTCCTCGCTCGTCACTGCCAGTGCCCGCAACGTTCCCGCTTCAATTTGCGAGCGAAACTCGCTGACACCGGTTAAGGCCGCTTCGACATCTCCGTTCAATAAACCGTTAGTGATTTCTCCACCGCCCTCGTAACTTATAAAGTTAATGCTGCTCGGATCCCCGCCAAACCGATCAAACACTAACTGTAAGGGGAGCCTGTCATCACCCGACGCTCCGACAGGAACAGACTGCGGATCTTCTTCAATCGCTGTCAAAAGTTCTTCAATCGTTTGGTAAGGAGATTCCTCAGGAACGACAATGACAAACCATTCGGTCATCAAGCGGGCGATCATCGTCACGTCTTGATAATCATATTCTGATAAGCCCATATGATAATTTACGAGAATGGGCAGTGAAGTCACGCTGATTCTCTCATCACTTCCTTGATGTTCTGTGACTAATTGGGCCAGAGAAACCGCACCGGTCGCTCCTTCTTCATTGACAACTTGAGTGGGGAAGTCCACTAAATTCTCAGCTTTTAATGTTTCGTCCAACGATCTCGCCGTCAGATCCCACCCGCTGCCCGCAGCACTCGGTGCGACAATCGTTATCGGTTTCTTATCGGGATTAAATTCATGGCCGTTTCCGTCCGCGTTCTGTTCAGATTCCGTATCCGCATCAGTATTTTCAGCATTTGCTTCCGAGTTCTCTTCAATAGCACCTGTTTCCGGATCTGACGTCGGTTCAGACGATGTATCGGAACTGTCTCCACAGGCGGCAAGCAATAATAAAAGGGTTAAAATAGTGAAAAATAGAAACGCCTTTCTGGATAAGCTGTTCATCACCATCTTCCTTCCTCATAAAATTAGATATTTGCTCTTCCTCTGAGTCATCATTCCATTTTGATTTGTTTCTCAGGTGCATCATGCAGCTGATTGGCATGACCCGCTTTGTAAACCGAACTTTCCAAGGAATGGCCAACAATTTCTTCTGCCAAAGATGCTTTTTCAATCAGCTCATTCACGTTTAAGCCTGTTTCAATATGCATTAATTCAAGCATATGCACGACATCTTCAGTAGATATGTTCCCTGTCGCATGCGGAACATACGGACAACCGCCCAACCCTCCAATCGCCGCGTCAAAGGAATCGACACCCGCCTGCAATCCAGCCAAAATATTAGCCAATGCCATGCCGCGCGTATTGTGTAAATGAAGATTAAAGCGCACGTCGGGGAACTTCTCTCGCAATGTGCACATCGTTGCATACACATGTAGAGGATCTGCGACACCTACTGTATCAGCGACACTGATGGCGCGTATGCCCATTGAATAATAAGCTTCTGCAACATAAAGAATTCTTTCAATGGGAACCCTTCCTTCAAATGGACAACCGAGTGCCGTTGCCATCCCTCCTCTTAAATGGACGCCATGTTTGCCAGCTAGCTCGACCACTTTTTCATGTTCCTGCAATGCCTCCTTCGTTCGTTTATTGGCGTTGGAAATACTGTGCGAATCGGTAACGGACAACATCAATTCCCATTCGTCTGCGTTCATTTCAACGGCGCGTTCTGCACCCCGTAAATTTGGGACGAGCACATTATAGACAACACCCGGTTGGCGGTTGATTTTAGCCATGACTTCCTCAGCGTCAACCAATTGGGGTACTGCCTTTGGATGTGCGGCAGAAGTGACTTGAATCGATTGAAAGCCACACTTGGATAAAGCATTTGTAAATTCGATCTTCTTTTCAGTCGGAATAAAAGCGGATTCAATTTGAAAACCGTCCCTTGGCGCGACTTCCACAATTTCTACTTCTTTGGGCAACAGCTCGCGATTCATTAAATGATTCCCTCCTGCATATATTTTTTGATTTCCTCTTGACTCAATCCTAACTCTTGATAAAACTCAACATTATGCTCTCCCAACATGGGGCCGGCATTTCGAATGGATCCCGGTGTTTTGGAAAACTTAGGGACAACACCCGGAATTTTCACCTTGCCCAGCTTGGGATGATCCACTTCAACGATCGACTCACGCGCTGTATATTGTTCGTCTTGGAAAATTTCAGACATATCATAGATGGGGCAAATAGGGATGCCGTGTTCATCACAAATGTCCTGAATTTCTTGGGCGGTATGTTTTTTAAACCACTCGGAGATCATCTCGTTTAACTGTTCACGTCTGGCTATCCGCTCTTTGTTGGTCGCATACTGTGGATCCGTCTTCATTTCAGGACGACCCATTGCTTCTGCCAGTCGATAAAAGGTCGGGTTAGTGCTCGTTGTCAGCACCAGCCATTTCCCGTCTTTCGCTTGGAATGCTCCGACCGGCGCCGAATTCGCCATGTTATTTCCCGCCCGTTCTTTGATCACGCCTGTATAACCATGCTCAATGACCACACTCTCCATAATTCTGAATAACGACTCATAGAGGGCAATGTCAACATCCTGACCTTCCCCATCCAGCGCATCCCGGTAATAAAGGGCCACCATCGCCCCCAGGGCCGCAAATAACCCTGTCATATAGTCAGCCAGCGGGATCGGAGGGGAAAGGGGAGGTCGATCAGGAAATCCGTTAATGTAAGTGTAACCGCTGAAAGCCGTAGCTGACGTGCCGAATCCGGCACGATGTCTGTAAGGGCCTGTTTGGCCGTATCCACTCACATGAATGATCACGAGGTCAGGATTGGCCTCCCTGATCCTTTCTACCGATAATCCCCATTTTTGCAATGTACCCGGTCTGAAATTTTCGAATAAAATATCCCTGTTTCGGACAATACGCAAAAATAGCTCTTGACCTCGTTCTTTTTTTAAATCGAGGGTGATGGACCTTTTGTTACGCGACAAAGCCACCCATGGCAAAGATTCGGAACCTGCAGCAGGCTGCATGCCGCGTAAAGTATCACCTCGCTTGGGCAATTCTATTTTTAACACCTCCGCCCCATAATCTCCGAGAAGGGATGCGGCAAAAGGTGCGGCAAACACAGTGGAAATATCGAGGACTCGTATGCCTTGCAACGGACCAAGCTGCCCATTTTTCATCGTACATTCTCCTCTCCCTCTTTGTATGATCATTATGTTAATATTCAGATAACAGAAATAAAAAATTTGCAATCATTCATGCAGTGTTCTTTCATTAAATTTTCGGCCAGCTCAGCATCTTTTCTTTTGATCGCCTGAAAAATAGCTTCGTGTTCATCGATAAACGCAGGTCGAAAACCGATATTACCATGCAAAATGCGATAACGAACAATTTGAGTCCTGATTTGTTCCATCATCCTCATCAATGAATCGTTCTGACTGGCTTGAGTGATCGTGTCATGAAATTCGGTATTTTTTAGGACGACTTTTTCTGTATATTGATTTAAAAAAAATTCCCTGGCTAAAATCAAATTTTCTTCCAAAAGATTAAGCTGGCTTTCTTTTATCAATAAGGCCGCTTTTTTGGCTGCCAGCCCCTCCAAAACAGATCGACATTCAAAAAGCTGTTCAACCGTTTGTTTACTTAATTCAGGCACAACCGCGCCCTGACCCCGATGAATGACGACCAGCCCCTCCCTTTCTAATCTTCTGAGCGCTTCACGCACCGGAGTCCTGCTCGCCTTCAACTGTTCAGCGATGCGAACTTCTTTAAGTTTCTCACCAGGCAAGTAATCTCCTTTGATGATCATTTCTTTTAAGGAACAGTAAACTTGTTCATACAAGCTTTTTTTCACATGCTTAATGACGATCACTCCCGTATCACAAACAAACCGTACCGGAAACAAATATGATCGGTTTGTTTTGTACACAATTGTATATAGTGTATACTATTTTGTCAATATTATATTTTTTAAATTAACTGATAAATAAATAAAAAAGTATAAAATATATCTATAATGAGTATTCGATCTCATCAGTATTCGGTTAACTTCTGATACATTTCCGGTCTGCGGTCACGATACAAAAATCTTTCTTCCCTTGCACGGCGAATCTGTTTCGGGTCAATATCGGCCATGACAATCCCTTCTTCCAATCCCAGTTTATTTTCAATGGCACCGAAAGGATTGGTCACCAGCGAATGCCCCGAAAATTCGTGATGTTCTTCATCCGTTCGTCCGGTCAGACAAGCCCCTACCATATACACTTGATTTTCATAAGCTCTGACTTGCATCATATTTTGCCATATTTCTGTCAGCCCTTTGGATGATCCGTTGGGGACAAAGATGGTTTCGGCGCCTTTCAATGCTAATGTTCGCGCCACTTCGGGGAAATCCCTATCGTAGCAAATCATGATGCCTATTTTTCCGTGCGGAGTATCAAAGACCGGGAAAGCATATCCCGGTCTGATATAAAACTTTTCCCAACCGGTTAACGACCAAGGCACATGCGTTTTGCGATACACTCCCTCAACATGGCCTTGCCCATTAATCAAACAGGCCGAGTTGTAATATACGCCTGGTCGGTCATACTCGTAAAAGGGAACGATGATGTGTACGCCCAATTGTTTGGCCGTTTGTCGAAACGCTGAAACCGTGTCACCGTCAATCGGTTCCGCCCATTTAAAATAAGCCGTATCGACATGATCGGTGTGCGAAAAGTAACCCGTATTAAATAACTCGGGCAAGCAAACGATAGCCGCCCCTTGTTCAACCGCTTGCTCAACAAAACGCTGGCCTTTGGCCACATTCTTTTCAACGCAACCGATCTCAGAGGACATCTGGATAGCAGCTACTTTCAGCACCGTTCTCACTCACCAGCCTTCAAATCTTTCACCGGATTGATAAGTATCTCAAAGCCGTCAATATGACATTCAACGACGTCTCCCTCGCTGATCGGAACAGCTCCCGGCGTCCCCGTACATATGATGTCTCCCGGCAACAAGGTCATCACATGTGAATGGAAGGAAACCAAATACCAAGGATCGAACGTCATATTGGCAACGACATTTCGACGGTGGGTCTTGCCGTTAATGACTGTAGCGACATGCAAGTCGTTGACTTCCGGCACTTCATCCGCTGTGACTAAATGGGGCCCGACACTGAGAAAAGTGTCAAAACTTTTCGACCGGGTCAGATACCGGGGATTCTGTTGTAAAATATCTTCGGCGGTCATATCGAGAATGGTGGTAAAACCGGCGATCACGTCGGGAGCTTCTCTCTCGGAAACATCTTTGCATGTCTGACCGATAATGATGCCCAATTCCGCCTCGGCCGTCGTCCGTTCGGACTGATGGGGAACGAGAATCGTATCCCCGGGGCCGATGATCGTCGTATCCGGCTTCATAAAACTGGCCGGTTCCGTACTGGGGGCTTTTTCGCTCAGATCTGATGCGTGTTCGACATAGTTTAGCCCAATGCCCCAAATTTTGCGGGGGTGACGATACAAAGGGGCATACTGCACTTGTGCATGATCAACCATGCCCGCGGCAGACAGCAGCTCTTCGTGATCAATAGCTGCCAACCAGGCTTTTAGATCCTCAAGCTGCCCTGTTTGAAGCAATGCAAATAAATGTGTGGGCCAATTTTGGTTAAATTGATCATTCACTTTATCTAACGGTAAAAGTCCCTTTTCTGTGACAATGGCTGCCATTTCACGTTCATGAAGTCTGATCGTGGCCAGACGCATAAAATCATCTCCTTTTTATATCACTTTTATATCACTTGCTTATATCACTTGAAATTGACTGAATTCATTCAGATCACTACAGCACATCGAGTCACTTTAACACATCCAGACACCTGAGGACACTCAGTCACTTGAGCACATTCAGATCACTGAAGATTGACCACATTGGCAATCGAGTCTCCATTTTCTGCTTTTTGTATATTGTCAAAAGCCATGCCTAATACGCGTTCCAGCGTATCACGTGTTCCCGCGCCTATGTGCGGTGTGGCAATGACATTGTCCAGCTTCAATAGCGGGTGGTCGGCCGAAACCGGTTCAGATGACCAAACATCGATACCGGCCCCGGCAATGATGCCTTCAGCCAACGCTTGTGCTAACGCTTTTTCATCAACGATGCCGCCCCTTGATACATTGATTAAGATGGCGCTCTCTTTCATCATTTGCAGTTCTCTCAAACCGATCAAATGTTTCGTTTCGGGTAACAAAGGGAGATGCAGACTGATAATATCCGCCGTCTTTAAGAGTTCGGCCAACGATAAGTACTCCGCCTGCAGCCTCTTTTCGACATCCGGGGGCGCCCGATACGGATCATAGTAAACGATGTGTGTGCCCAATGCTTTCGAGCGCTTGGCCGTCTCTCTGCCAATATGTCCAAAGCCAACTATTCCGTGAGTTTTGCCATCCATCTCATAAGAAGAAGAGCGCCATTGCCACATGAGCCACTTTCCCTGTTTTGTCGCTTCGTTCAAGAGAGGCAACTTGCGATATAAAGCTAGAATGAACAATAAAGTCAGTTCGGCCACACCGGTCGCATTGCCCCCGTAAGTATTGGCCACGGGGATTTGCAAGCGTGTGGCCGTTTTGACATCAATATTATCCACACCGACCCCCGTTTTCTGAATGAGCTTGACCCGTTTGGCATTTAAGATCATCTCACGATCGATTTTTGCCGTGGCCACAAGCAAAAAGTCCGCGTGGGAAAGCACTTTCTCCCGTTCCTCTGGATTCATGTCTTGCCAGTATAACAACTGAAACCCCTCAGGTTTCATCATTGAAAACAAGCGTTTCATATCCTCTTGAACTTCGTCAAAGTAAAGAATCGTTTTCAAGAGCACTTAATCCTCCCCCGCCGTCAATTTTTTGGCTATGACACCATTCTCGTCGAACGATAACACGTGCCGGCTATGAACTTGAAACTCCCGGGCCGATTGCTCCATCTCCTGCAGTACAGGTGGAGAAACATACAGACGATGCAAGTGCAGCGTATTTGGAATTTGGATGGCCTTGACGGACTGATGATCGGTTTGCGGACCTAAACTGCGCAAAGCGGTTTCAATGGCTTCTTTTTCCGTTGGATAAATCAAAGGCAGCATGGCTCGCTGCAAATAGGTACTTGTTAAGGCATTCGTGTATGTTGCCTTCGGATCCATTCTGTCGACCAGCTGCTGCGTGGTGAAATCAGCCAGACCGACACCTTGCGCATTCCCGAAAGATTGCTCGGCCAGATCGAGCACGGCAATCCTTTTGATTTGCGGACTTTCCGGTTCGGGAACCCCCTCAATTCTCCACCTGCCGATAATGTTCGGGTCCATTCCCGTGCCGCTGTAAATTTTGCCCATCTCTTCAACGATTAATAGATCAATGTTTTCGATCGGCAAGCTGGGCATCATCTCTTTCGACTGCCGCAACAGCTCACTCTCCTTTTCAAACCAGTCTCTCGGATGGATACCGACAATATCTGCCGTTTCATCGTAACCGTTCTCCAATATGGCCAAACCCATTAATATCGGCGCATGGTGCAAGGCTGTTGCGCAAACTTCCTCTATATTTTCAGCCATCCGCAATGCCCCGTGACGATGGACGTACGTCGCCCCCTTGATTTTCCCCAAACCGATGGTGACCATTTTGCTTAACCCGCTTTCCACGCTTCCCCGAAAAGCGGTATGCGCTTTCACCCGATTGACCACGATAATCCCGTCGGCATGATAAGCGTTTTTATCCATATAAACGGGTACACCTTTTGGTGTAACGGCAATCTGTTCAACCTCCATGGAAGAGCGGATTTGTGCGCCCACGGATGTTTCCGTAATCCCCAGATGCCGTAACACTTCCACTTGCCCCTCGGCTGTCGCTCCGCCATGACTGCCCATGGCCGGCACCAGAAAAGGAGCCAAGCCCATTTCCTTCAACCGGGCGACGACGATCCTTAAAATTTCGGCAATGTTGGCAATACCTCTGCTTCCCGCCGTGACAGCAATTTGCGCCTTTGGGGGCAACGTGTCCACAGGCAAATATTGTCTCAGTTCACGATCGATGTTTTGTTTCAAGTCTTCAATTTTTCCGGCAACGAACTTCTGTTCAATCTCAACCATTTCAAACATGAACAAAAAACTCCCTTCACTCATTAAGGTTGCCCCAAATCTTCTCCTCCGTTTTGAGCAAATGTTCTCTCATCGCCAGCGAAGCTTTCTCTGGATCTCTTTCCAAAACACCGGCTATGATTTTCCGATGTTCCGAGTCGACTTCAGTAAAACGTCCCGGGAGTCTGGCCGACTGAAGTTTACTCAGTCTCATCCCGTCTTCGAACACTTTGGAAACGGTGTGAAAAGTGTTTTGATAGAGCGAATTATGCGAGGCATGGATAAGATAGGCATGAAATTGATAGTCTTCGCTCACACCGATCGATCCGCTTTCATAGGCTTCGATGAGTTTCTCATGAGCGCGTTTGATCATGGAAATGTCTTTGTCTGTTGCTCTCAGTGCAGCCAATCCGGCCGCTTCAACCTCGATGCCCCGGCGAAACTCCATCAGCTGCTGCAACTGATTTTTTTCAATGAAATGACCAGCAATTTTCTTGGAAATAACACGGCCATCTGTCTCTTTCAAAAAGATGCCCGCACCCGACCTTTTTTCGATCAATCCATTCACTCTGAGCACACTCAGCGCTTCCCGGACAACTGTCTTACTGACCTGAAAAAGTTCCGCCAGTTCATTTTCCGAAGGCAGTTTTTCACCCGGCTGCATCTTATTGGTTTGAATATAGTCTTCAATGGCGACGATAATCTCTTCAAATAAATACTTGCGTTGAATCGGTTTAAAAATCATGTTGATCACCCGTCAGACATATGGATCAGCAATAAAGATGAAAAGTAGTCACTTATGGTTGATATGGTCAGACCATATGTTTTATAATATAGAGTATAATGAATTTTGCGATCATTTGTCAATTTCATTTCGCCTATTGAATGTGTTCTTGATGCAACTGGGGCTGAACAGGAATGACAGAGAAAAATCCGTACTCCATTCTTCGAACATCCGAACAGGTGGCTCGCCAAATCGTGGATTACATTTCCTTTGAAAACTTACAGGCGGGAACCCGACTGCCTACGGAAAGAAAGTTAAGCGAACTGCTTCAAGTCAGCCGTTCATCCATTCGCGAAGGTCTGCGTGTGCTGGAGATTTTAGGTTATGTTTACTCCAAACAAGGCATTGGTACATTCGTCTCTGCATCGACTCCGTATTTGATTCCGGAACAAGTGATCCAGCACCATCCGCATCTCGAACAGTTGGATCATTATTTTGAAATCTTGGAGATGGTTACCGAAAAAATCATCGAACTTTCCAACAAGCAAAACAAACTTCAGCCTGCCGCAGAGCTCAGGTTGAAAAAGCCGGGTCAAAACATGCCATTCGTGGATTGGGATGCGCGCGCATGGGATGCGCTCGCACAGTGGATGATGACCCTTGCTGAACGCTTGCCCAACCCGCATTATTATGCGCTGTGGACAAAAACGTACCGTTTTTTGTGTGAAAACAACTATTTTCAGCGCAAACAGCTTTCGGTACATACGTTCGTTCGACAGATAACGGAAAACGACTGAAAGGAAGGATGACCGATGCAGAAAAGTAATTTAACGTCATACGGCGACGCCGGATTCAGCCAATTTATTCGCAAGGCCTTCAATCGACATCTCGGTTTGGGAGAGGAAGATTTCGACAAACCCGTGATCGGCATTTGTAATACATACAGTGAAATCAATCGCTGCCACACACATTTCGGTCCGATTGTGCAGGCGATCAAAAGAGGGGTGCTCATGGCCGGCGGCGTACCTTTGGAATTTCCGACAATCTCTCTCGGGGAAATATTCACCAGTCCGACAACAATGCTTTACCGCAATCTTGCGGCGATGGATACGGAAGAAATGATCAGCGCCCAACCGCTTGACGGCGTCGTCCTCATCGGTGGATGTGACAAAATGACGCCCGCTCAGCTGATGGGTGCGGCCAGTGCAAATATTCCAACGATCATGATCACCGGTGGGCCGATGGCTAATGGGGAGTACGAAGGAAAAACATTGGGAGCGTGTTCTGATTGCCGTTTCTTCTGGCAGGAATATCGAGCCGGCAAAATAGACGACGAAGCATTGTCCGAAATCAACGCTTCCCTGGCCCCGACCGCCGGTCACTGCATGGTCATGGGCAGCGCTAGCACGATGGCCGTTTGCGCCGAAGCGTTGGGCATGATGCTCCCGGGCAGCGCCGCCATTCCGGCGACAGACAACAAGCGTTTGCATCTCGCCCAGGAAACGGGAAAACAAATCGTCGCTTTAGTCGAACAAGGGATCACCCCTTCACAGATTATGACCAAAAAGTCTTTTGAAAACGCCATCAGAATGCTGATGGCCGTAGGCGGATCGACAAATGCGGTGATTCATCTGCTGGCCATCGCCGGACGATTGGGCATTAAGTTGACTCTGGACGACTTTGATCAGCTGGGTCGGGAAACGCCGTTTGTGGCTAACTTGCGCCCAGCCGGAAAATATCAGATGGAAGACTTTGCCCGTGCGGGAGGGGCACCAGCGGTGCTTAAAGAACTTTCCCCTCTGCTTCATCTTGATGCGCTGACCGTAACAGGACGGACACTTGGGGAAAACATCCGTGACGTTCAAGTTTCGGATGTTTACAGAGACATCATTCGTCCCCTTACCGATCCTTTGTACAAAGACAGCGGACTCGTGGTCTTAAAAGGAAACTTGGCTCCCAACGGGGCCGTAATCAAACCGAAAGCGGCTTCCAAAGACCTGCTGAAACATCGGGGAAGGGCGGTCGTCTTCCACTCCACACAAGACCTGGAGCAAAGAATCGACGACCCTGACCTGGATGTTCGATCTGACGATATTTTGGTCCTGCAGAATGCCGGACCGGTGGGGGCCCCGGGCATGCCTGAGGCCGGCATGCTTCCTATTCCTGAAAAACTGCTTAAACAGGGCGTGCGGGACATGGTCCGAATTTCGGATGCCCGCATGAGCGGCACCGCATTTGGAACCGTTGTGCTCCATGTTACTCCGGAAGCAGCCGTCGGCGGTCCTTTGGCCTTTGTCCGCACCGGTGATATCATCGAATTAGATGTGGAACAAAGAAAACTGGAGCTGGACATCAGTGCGGAAGAAATGGAACAGAGGAAAAAGTCATGGACTCCCCCGAAAATCCAACAACGAGGATATATCAATCTTTATCAACAACATGTTTTGCAGGCTGATCAAGGGTGTGATTTTGATTTCCTGGTCGCAGACAAATGAGAAACGGTTCGATATGCAGGATGTTGTCAGGCAGACGTTTTCCGCCAAATCAACCGGCGGTGGCTGAGCGCCTATGACGCCTCGGCCTTCTGCTTTTCAACTTGTGCGGCAATATGTTTGCCGATCTGCAAAGAGGCCGTTGCTGCAGGAGAAGGCGCATTACAAACATGAATCGCGTTCTTCGTCGGAATAATGACAAAGTCATCCAGCATTTTCCCGTCAATACTGATCGCCTGTGCTCTGACCCCGGCTTGAGCGGGAACGATGTCATCCATCCCGATCTCGGGGATAAACTTTTGCAATGCTTGCACAAACGCTTTTTTGCTCAGCGAACGGTACATTTCCAACAGCCCTTCTTTCAGATTGGGCAGCGCCACTTTCCAAAAGCCGGGATAGGAGAGCACTTCCAAAAATTCATGCAGGTCAAAATCCGTTTTGGTGTAACCTTCTCTTTTGAAGCTTAGAACGGCATTAGGTCCGATTAAAACCCGCCCGTCGATCATTCGGGAAAAATGGACGCCTAAGAAAGGAAAGTCCGGGTTGGGGACGGGGTAAATCAAATGTTTGACCAGATGTCGTTTTTCAGGTTTCAGCTCATAATATTCTCCCCTGAAAGGGATAATTTTCATCTTCGTTTGTATGTTCCCCATGTGCGCAACACGGTCGCTGTACAAACCGGCACAGTTGATCAAATGACGTGTTCTCACTTCCCCCCGGTTCGTTTGTAAAGCAACAAAATCTCGTTCTTCCTGCATGTCCTGAACATGGGTGTTGTACAGAAATTCACCGCCTTTGGCGCTGAATATATCGGCAAACACCTCGGCCACCCGGGTGTAATTGACGATGCCCGTACTGGGCACACGAATCCCGGCCACCGCTTGGAGATGAGGTTCAATAGCTTGCACTTCGTCGGGTGTCAGCTTGTGGATATCCAGTTCATTTTGCAATCCTCGTTCGTATAAATGGTTCAACAACGGAAGTTCCTTCTCTTCCGTGGCCACGATGAGTTTACCGCAAATGTCATATTCAATCCCGTGTTTCTCGCAAAATTGCACCATGTCTCTATTCCCTTGACGGGCGAATCTCGCTTTAAAACTGCCGGGTTTATAATAGATACCCGAATGAATCACCCCGCTGTTTCTGCCCGTCTGATGCACTGCCAACGTTTCTTCCTTCTCAATCACAACGACCTGATCCTCAGGATATATCTCCTTGATGGCCATAGCCGTGGAAAGCCCGACAATGCCGCTGCCGATAATGGCAATATCGTACATCTTGCAAAACTCCTCTCCCAATTTCATTTGTCGTCTAGGCACCGATTCAAAAAGGGGCTAGCGTCGCCTGCCAACTTTTCTTGCACATGAGCCAAATGCTCAGCCATTTTTTGACGGGCCAGCTGTCCATCCCTCTGGCGAATGGCGCTGACGATGGCTTCGTGTTCCGCAAACACTTGCTCTCTTTTTCTTTGCAAGCCGACATTCTGTTTCAAAGTGAAGCGAAGCACCTTGTGATACAGGTCAGCAATATTTTCAACCATCTGGATCAAAATCGGATTGTGGGAGGCGCGGACAACAGCCAAGTGAAAATCCACATCCGCCCGGTCACCGATGCTTTCTTCCTCCTCCACGATTCGTTGGAACTCGTTTTGCGCCTGTTTTAGCGCTTTGAGATCCGTTTCCTGAAAGCGTTGCGCAGCGAGCGCCGCGGCCTCCGTTTCCAAAATCATTCTCGTTTCCAAGAGGTATAACACCTGCTCGTTCGATACCATCTCCAATGTTGTCGCTGCCAACAAATCGTTCAGCTGCACGTCCTTGACCCAGCTTCCTCCCCCCTGTTTGGATTCAATCAATCCGCTGGCAGCCAACACACTCAATGCTTCACGCACCGGGGCTCGACTGACTTTAAACATTTTGGCCAGTTCCGTTTCCGAAGGCAGCTTGCTGTTTGGCGGAAATTGTCCTTCTTTGATCATTCTTTTCAATTCATCCAATACTTGTTCAGACACTTTGCGGCGCTGGATCGGATGTGGCATGTTTTTCACCTTTCGTCTTGGAAAAAGTTGTATTACAAGAATACAATATGACAATTTAAGCGCAAAATCAAGACATGATTTGATTCCCAAAAACGAATAAAAAAACACGCCCTGTCGCAGAGCGTGTTTGTCGGATCATCGCGGACATGAAAGCATGTTTGACTGACTGAATGCATCTATCATTTTTGAGGTCACGTTATTTTCAGATCGGTTTGAATGATTTCTCTTACAAATCGGCGAATGATGCGGGTCAACTCGATTTGCTGTTCAAACTGACGGGCCAAGGCAAACGGATGAACATGATGCTTCGCTTCATAATACTTTTCGACATCCTTAAACACCCGCTCCGGAAACAAAAGATAAATGCCTAGCAACAGCTTTTCTTCACCATGAAGAACAAATTGTTCTTCATAATCCTCCAGCCATTTGAAACCTGTCTCGACATCCCAATGCGCCGTCGGCTCAATATGTCTTCTGTAAAACAAGGCCAGTTCACGGACGGGAGAGTCCAGGACGGCATGATCAAAATGAATAAAATATAACCGGTCATCTTCATGCAAAACATGCTGGCGATGGACGTTACCATGACAAATCACTGCTCGTTGTTCCTGCTTTTTATTCAGTTTCTCCTCCCAAGCTTGCAAGTAACGCATGGCTTGACGGGCCAGTTCCTTTAAGTATTCAAAATGGGAAACATAGGCGATTTCAAACGGGGACATGAACGGTTTGCCCAGAGCCAACTGGCGGTATGCCTGCATCTTTTCCAGCCGATTCTTCCAGCGTCGGCCGATGATTTCCGGTGTCAGCGGGGAAACCGGGGCGGGCTCCTCGTATGCCAGTGTTAAACGGTGCAAATGGCCAAGCTGACGCAATACTCGCTGAGGCCAATCCTCCCGATACTTCTCCTCAGTCCGGTCATCCACCCAACGGTTGACATAGTAACAACTGCCTTCTAAATCTATAAACGGATCACCGTATTTACTCGGCTCCAAAGCAAGAAAAGAGGTGTAATGCTGCTGGCGCAAATAACGAAATAAGCAGTTAAGTAATGTCATCTGAGATGCATTCACCGCTGTCTGTTTCAAGGCATAAATCCCGCGCGTGCATTCTATTTTGCGCACTTTTCCATGCTGTTCGATGTGGGTCGGATAAAAATCGTACTCCTGATAGACCATCTGCTCGATTTGTTGTTTTGTCGGCGATGCTTGCAAGGCGATCATACGGAAACGGACTCCTCTTTTTTCCGATCCAAACGTTCGGCAAACCAGAGATGAATTTGGTCCAGTTTCTCTTGTCTAGCGCACAACCGCACCCATTGTTCAAAACATTCATCTTCCGTTTCAGCATTTTCCATATATGTGTCGATGACGTCGAAGAAAGCGCGGGGAACGATAAGCTGGGCCAGCAATTCATATTCCTCGGCAATCGACAAACGGACCTGACGCTCAAAAGCAGCATAAAATCGATTCAACTTTTCGATCGTTCCGTTTTCTTGGACAAACAGGTCTTGTAGAAAACGAGCCAAAGATGCATAACCGATGCCCGGCGTATCAGATGGTGGTTCAGTCACACTCAAACCGACACAACCCGTATGCCATATTTGCCACTGAGCAAGCTCAAGATGTGGGAGCGTCAGCATAAAGGGCAGAGCATGACCGAACGTTGCTTGCAGCATTCTGGCCCGTGTCAAACGGTGTTCCAAAGATGCCCAGTGGGCCCCAACAAGAGACGAGAAAATCGTATCCCGTTTGACCAGTTCTTGTTTCCACGCCTGCCGTTTTTTCTCCGTCAATGTTTGGTCCAATGGATGTCGGGAGGATAGATGATCACTAAATGTATGCTGAAACGACAAAGAAACGTCTTGAAACACGGCGAACAGCATCCCCGTCAACTCGCCCAGATCTGCCCACTGATCTGCTGATCGCAAACCAACCGATGTGCCCGACACTTTATCCTGCACAACCAAAAATTGATGCCCGACGGGCACGTACGGTGCCTGTTTACGGGTGCGGATAAAACGGTTCACTTGCCGGAATCCTTTTTCCGCCAACTGCTCTCTCCAGGCGAATGCCCACCTTAGACGTGCTTCGTCCCGCCAAACGGAGACGATTTTCGTCCCGCAATCCGTTTCCAGAAGGCAGCCGTGATCGGTGACCGCCGTCTCCCTGATATGAAAATAATATTCTTTGGCGATCACATGGAGCATATCGGCGATCTTCATGACAATCCCCCTATGGAATATACAAAATTTGGCCGGCGTAAACTTGTTCGCTGTCCAGACGGTTGACAAGCACAATTTTTTCCACGGGAACGTCATACCGTTCGGCAATGTCTTCCAACGTTTCATTGCGCTGAATGATGCACATTTTCAAGCGCGTAAACCGGGTATCTTCCTCCTCTTCACCGGACATCAATTGGGTGAGAAAACTGGCTGTTTGCGATGCGTCCTTCTGCTCATTCTCAGACGTTTGAGGCATATTTTCAGACGTCTCCTCTTGCGCCATCCTGTCACTGTTGTCTTCGGCCTTCATTTCGTCTTGCCGGGTTTCCACTGACTCCGAGGAATCTGTTTCAGGTAAAGCATTGAAATTCGTACGGATAGACGTCTCAAACAGATCAACCACTTTCTCTGCCGACCCATCGTTTTTGGCTGTGTTGGCCTCTTCAACCTGCTCTTCCTGCTGGTCTTCCATCTCTTCTTCCTCTGCCTTGTTTCCCTGTGCCGACCTGGATGTTTCCGCCTGGTCGGCTGGCTTTTCGTCCATCTTCTCATCCTCCGCGGCTTTCCTCTCTTTGGCCGATGCATCCTTATCGGCAGTTGACCGTTGGGCGTCATCGACGGAAACGCGTTCTTCTTTCTCGTCTGTTCCTCGGACGGGTTCTTTTTGGTCTGTCGCTCGGACGGTTTCTTCCTGGTCTGTCGCTCGGTCGGCTTCTTCCCGCTTGTCTTTTCCGGAAAGTGAATCACCCTGCGGTGCTCTGTTTTGATCCCTTTCTTTTAAATCATGCTCAGGAGAGAAACGCTTTTGGTCAGCCGATACAGGCTCTCTGACCCAATCTTCAGACGATGCATCGGCACGGGGCCCATCTTGTTCCTGCCAAAAGGGGTCATCTTCTTCCGTTCCGCGTTGATCCTCTTTGTCTTTCGAAGCGGATACTTCAAACGAGGACGCTTGAGCAAACTTTTCCAATGCTTGCGATTTCTGTTTTCGGGACGTATTGTCCACGGTTAAACCGTTTTCCACTCCCCTTAAAGCAATATCAGCCTGAATATCTAGGCGATGACCATCGCTGACCGAATAATCAAATTGCTCAATTTCGACGTGGACGTCGTCTAACCGCTGGACTTTCTCTGCGGGTACCGTCACATCAACCGGAAAACGCTTTTCAATCACCCCTTTAAACTCGCTTTGATAAATTTCCTTTTGATCCACTTTCAGCGGTCTGAATTGCAGTTGCTCCGTCAAAGAACTCGATTCCAGATCAAGAGAGTCATCTTCTACGTCTTCAGTCAAAAACCGACCTGTCAGAACCAAATAACCGGTCATATGAACCAGCCGATCCTCCTCTGTCACGCTCACTTCCGGCTCCAGTTCCAAACTGACGATGTTGGCCGCATCGGCATGATGATCAAGCCAAACCGATTCTTCTATTTGAAAGCGAATCGGGGACTGTTGCTCTGCAGACATCATCCCTCTCCTCCCACAATGAGACGTTTACGATTATATATATGGGAATGTCCTTTCGATTATGAAAAAAATAACCGCTATTTTTCTTCTTCAGCGATGATGGCCAATGCTTTGTCATGGGCCGCAATCGTTTTGTCCAAGTCCTCCTTGCTGTGGACAATAGAAATAAACATGCCTTCAAATTGAGAAGGAGGAAGATAGATGCCTTCGGCAAGCATCAACTGAAAGTAACGGGCAAAACGCTGCACATCGGAACGGCTGGCCTCTGCAAAGTTCGTCACAGGTCCCTCGGTAAAGAAGAAACCGACCATTGAACCGACCCGGTTGATCGTGTGAGGGATGCCGTATTTCTGAGCGTTTTTGCGCAATCCTTCTTCCAAATAAGCGCCTTTTTCTTCCAACTCCGCATAGCGTTCTCGGGTCATCAATTGCAATGTTTCATACCCGGCTGTCATAGCCAACGGGTTGCCGGATAACGTGCCTGCCTGGTAAACGGGTCCAAGAGGGGCCACTTGCTCCATGATTTCTTTTTTGCCGCCAAAGGCGCCGACTGGCAGACCCCCGCCGATCACTTTGCCGAAACAAGTTAAATCCGGCTTAATATTGAACAAACCTTGGGCACAAGCATAATCCACCCTGAATCCGGTCATGACTTCATCAAAGATGAGCACCGAGCCGTATGCTCTGGTGATCTCTCTTAACCCTTCCAGAAAGCCTGAAGCAGGAGGAACGACACCCATATTTCCGGCGACAGGCTCCAGAATAACGGCGGCAATGTCCTCCCCGTATCGGTTGAAAACGAGCCGAACACTTTCCAAATCATTGTAAGGAACGGCAATCGTATCAGCCGTCGTTGATTCGGGAACGCCCGGTGAATCAGGCAACCCTAAAGTGGCGACGCCCGAGCCCGCTTTGACCAGCAAGAAATCGGCATGACCGTGATAGCTGCCGACAAACTTCACGATCTTGTTTCGCTGCGTATAGCCGCGTGCCACGCGCAACGCACTCATCGTCGCTTCCGTTCCCGAGTTGACCATACGGACGATTTCAACACCAGGTACGCGCTCAACAACCGTCTTGGCCAGTTTTGTCTCCATTTCCGTCGGCGCACCGAAACTGGTTCCTTTTTCGGTCACTTGCTTTAAAGCTTCCACCACTTGAGGGTGGGCATGTCCGGCAATGAGGGGACCCCAGGAAGCCACATAATCAATATATTCATTTCCGTCCAGATCATACACTTTCGAACCTTCTCCCCGCTCAACATAGACAGGGTTCATGCCGACCGCTTTAAAAGCGCGAACCGGACTGTTCACTCCTCCGGGTATGTATTTTTGTGCTTCTTGAAATGCGGTTATCGACCGTTGATGTTCATTCATGAACGATGACCTCCCATCCATTTGGCCGCCTCTTTGGCATAATAAGTGAGAATAAGGTCGGCGCCCGCCCGTTTCAATCCGGTTAAAAATTCCAAAACGACTTCTTGTTCATCAATCCAACCTTGTTTGGCAGCGGCCTTCATCATGGCGTATTCTCCACTGACGTTATAAGCAGCCAAGGGATAAGGAAATTGATCTTTCAACTCCCTGATAATGTCCATATAAGCCATGGCCGGCTTGACCATGAGCATATCGGCGCCCTGCTCAATGTCCGCTTGAGCTTCCCTGACCGCTTCCAATCGGTTGGCCGGATCCATCTGGTAGGTTTTCCGATCGCCGAATTGGGGGGCGGAATGAGCCGCATCCCGGAACGGACCGTAAAAGGCGGATGCATATTTGACGGCATATGACATGATCGGAATGTGCTCATGACCGGCTTCGTCCAGCCCCTGGCGGATGGCCTGCACAAATCCGTCCATCATATTGGACGGCGCAATGACATCCGCTCCCGCTTCCGCCTGAGAAACAGCCGTTTTGACGAGCAAATCCAGGGAAGGGTCATTGACAACGTCTCCATCTTGGACAATGCCGCAGTGGCCGTGATCCGTATACTGGCAAAGACACGTATCGGCCATGACGACCAGTTCCGGAGCGATTTCTTTAATCCGACGGATGGCACGCTGGACAATGCCTTCCGGCGCATAGGCTTCAGTGCCCCGGGCATCCTTTCGCTCCGGCACACCGAAAAGAATGATGGAGGAAATACCTAATGCTTGCACCTCATTGATCTCAGGCGCCAAACGATCGAGTGAATAATGATACACGCCTGGCATGGAGGGCACTTCCTCCTGAACATGCTCCCCTTCAACGACGAACAAAGGATAAATCAAATCTTCCACATTCAGTTTCGTTTCGCGCACCAGCTTTCTTAATCCCGCTGTCGAACGCAGACGGCGATGGCGTTCAAACATATGCAGACCACCTTTCTAAAGCCAAATATCAGACTAAAGCTTAAA
>CALBTX010000118.1 GCA_937967685.1 uncultured Bacillaceae bacterium
CTTTACTCACACGTTTCTTTACTCACACGTTTCTTTACTCACCTGTTTCTGTACTCAAACATGTCTTGCTCACATGTTTCGCCTGCCTGAATCAAGCTTTTTGCAAGGCACTCTCTTCTTGCAACGGAATTTTAAAGGTCAGTTTGGTCCCTTCTCTGGCTGAAGATTGGACATCGATGGAACCGTTTAACAGCTTCATTCTTTCTTTCATCCCCAGGATGCCGAAGCCTTTCTCCATCATTTTATCCGGGTCAAAGCCGATGCCGTTATCCTCTACAATCAAAATGACAAACTGCTTTCGGAATTCGATTTTCACCCAGGCCTCACTCGCTTGCGCGTGTTTGACGACATTGGTTAAACACTCTTGAACAAATCGGAACAGGGCGACTTCCATCGAAGAAGGCAGCCGCACCTTTTCCGCACCCCATGTTTTAAAATGAATGTCCACCTTTTCCTGTTCATTCATCACCTGAATATACTTATCTAAGGTGGGAATGAGCCCCAAATCATCCAAAGCCATCGGACGCAGGTTGAAGATGATCCGCCTGACTTCACCTAAACTTTCACGGACCATTTTCTTCAAAGATTGCAATTCCTGCTGTGCCTCTTCCACTCCCCGGGAGAGAGAAATTTTTTCAATCAGTTCCGTGCGCAAGACGACGTTTGCCATTTGTTGGGCGGGCCCGTCATGAATTTCCCTGGCCAGACGCCTGCGCTCTTCTTCTTGGGCACGGATGACTTCTAACCCCAGCTTTTGCTGTTGTTTCGCATCGGCTATGGCCTGACCGACTTTTTGCAAGTCCCCGGAAAGATAATCCATGACGACATTCATTTGGGTCATTAAATCTTCAGCCTTGTCAACCGTACCTCCCAGCTTGCGCAGCCGAAATTGGAGTTCATCTCTTCTCTTGCGCAAATATTTTTCTCGTTCCCGGGTTAAGATCAGTTCAGCCTGAGCCGCATGGGCTTGCTCATACGCCTCTTTAATATCTTCTTCGTTAAAACTTTGAAAATTGCGACTGACTTCAACCAAATTCAAACGTGCTTTCCTCAACCGCTTCTCCAGCTCATCTCCTTTGTCGATGGTCACTTTCACTTCTTTTTTTAACAATTCTATCTCTTCTAGAAGGTTATCACACTCTAGACGGGCCTGTTCGGCGATATCAAATATTTCTTCCCGACTGTGATCCACCACACTGATCGTTTTATGGATCACCTGATCTAAGGCGGAAATGTCAAGCGGCATGTGTGACTCACCCTCTGCTTTATAACATTCGAGATAAGCGGAACATTGTTGAACAGCGCTGGGAAATTCTTTCAAACTTATTCATATTATAGCGTTTTTTGGTGTATTTTTCCTCCTTCAATTCGAAAAAAATACCGGGCGCCTGCCCGGTCTTAGTGTAGGACGCTGTTCATGCTCATCTTTCCGCTTGTCATGTTATGATTGCACACGTGCCAGCGCTTCTTTTTTCAATTGAGCGGCTCTGTCCGTTTTTTCCCACGGCAAATCCAAATCCTCACGCCCAAAATGACCGTAAGCGGCCGTTTGCCGGTAAAGCGGTCTGCGCAGGTCAAGCATATTAATGATCCCGGCCGGACGAAGATCAAAATGCTTGCGGATCAAGTCTGAGAGGACATCCTCCGGGACGATACCCGTTCCAAATGTATCCACCGCCACTGAGACCGGCTGAGCCACCCCAATGGCGTAGGCGAGTTGAACTTCCACTTTATCTGCCAGACCGGCTGCGACGATATTTTTGGCCACATAACGGGCGGCATAAGCAGCGGAGCGGTCCACTTTGGTCGGATCTTTACCGGAAAAAGCACCTCCGCCGTGACGGGCATATCCCCCGTATGTATCGACGATAATTTTCCGTCCGGTCAAACCGGCATCTCCCTGTGGACCACCGATGACAAAACGTCCTGTCGGATTAACGAACAGCTTCGTTTCATCGTCCAGCCAGTGTTGGGGAACGATCGGACGAATCACATGAGCGATCATATCTTCCTTGATTTGTTCCTGGCTGACATCCGGATGATGCTGGGTGGAAATGACGATCGCATCAATGCGCACAGGCTGGTTGTGCTCATCGTATTCCACCGTCACCTGTGTTTTGGCATCCGGCCGCAAATAATCGAGTGCACCTTCCTTGCGAACCTGGCTGACCCGGCGGGCCAGCTTATGGGCGAGTGATATGGGCAACGGCATCAGCTCCGGTGTTTCCTTGCAGGCAAAACCGAACATCAGGCCTTGATCACCCGCTCCGATCGCTTCGATTTCCGCATCGGTCATCTGACCTTCCCGCGCTTCCAAGGCCTGATTGACCCCTTGAGCAATATCCGCCGACTGCTCGTCTATGGCGGTCAAAACGGCGCAAGTTTCGGCATCAAAACCGTACTTGGCCCGTGTATAACCGATCTGCTTAATCGTATCCCGCACGACTCTGGGGATATCGACATAACATTCCGTGGAAATTTCCCCCGAGATTAAAACCAGCCCTGTCGTCACCATCGTTTCACAGGCGACACGAGCGTTTGGGTCTTTGGACAAAATTTCGTCCAGTATCGCATCCGAAATTTGGTCACACATTTTATCCGGATGGCCCTCCGAAACGGACTCAGAAGTAAACAGACGGTGTCCTTTTGCGAGTGCCATATGAATCCTCCTTCTCACCATCGACGCAACGAGGCGACTCCAGTATGAAAACTATCCTATCTTATTTAAACAAAGCTGTCAATTGCACTTAATTTAATCGGATTTATCGGGAATCATCCTATTCGTAAGCTTGAAAAACGAGCGACAAATAATATTCCCCGTTCACTTTTAAACGGGAGAAATCCCGCACCCGGAAATAATAAACGCCTTCCTCCGCTTGCCAGGTCATTTCGGTCCGGTAATCATCAGAATCAGACGCCCAGTAGCCGAAACCGATTTCTTCACTCGTTCCGTCCGGCCGTTCGATGTGGACGACAGGGTCCAAACGGATCGTGTCCACGTCCAGCCAGAAGCGTAAAACACCTTTTTCCTCAGCGTTAAAAACAAACCAGTCTTCGTCCTCATCCCGATTTAAAGTTCCCGTGTAAACCTGTCCGTTGCCCGTTAATTCAGTCGCCATCTCCCGCGTATGATTCGGATGTTGGGCATCATCATAAATCGTAAACGTGTTCGTGATTTCATAGCCGACAGGTGTCGTCCGGCGTTCATTTTCATTAAATCTGATTTGGATGACCGTTTTCTCGATAATGTCCAGTTCAATTTCTCCCGATTTCTGGACGGTATACGTTCTCGCTTCATCCTCTTCCCCTTCGGGATAGCAGATGATATCCACACCTTCATATTTGCCGATATCCAGATCAACTTCCAAATGAACTTTCCCCCGGTACGGCGCTTGGATATAATACCAGTCTGTATCATCTTTGTTACGCAATTCGGCATTGACGACCGTTTCCGCCGGAAACGGAGCCGCGTTGTCGGCCGCATCATGGTCTTCATAAATGTCTGCCACAGGTTCCGTCTCCAACGCTTTGGCCACATTGATCCGTCCGTGCCCCGTGTGAATGTCCCATCCTTCTTCAAAGACGTCATCACTCGTGTAAATGATATGTTTGCGCACTTGAGCGGGCGTCATACCAGGGTATTTTTTCAGGATCAGGGCGGCCAGGCCGGCGACTTGAGGCGCGGCGAAAGAAGTGCCGGAAAGGATCGTTTCCCCGCCGCCCATCGTCGTCGTCCTGACCGTGCCGGGCGCGACAACACTGACTTCCGTGCCGTAGTTGGCGTATTCGGCCCGTTCACCATGCTCATCCACCGCCCCCACACCTAAAACCGTAGGAAATGCAGCCGGATAATGCACTCTAGTATCTATATTTCCAAAATTTAGCACCCTGTTTCCCGTGGCGGCAATGACCAGCACACCATGTTCCTCAGCATAGACGATCGCCTCATGAATATCCTGGGAATATGTCGGTTCACCCAGGGAGAGCAGAACGATTCGCGCCCCATGATCGACCGCATAATAAATGCCCTGGGCCACCTCATAACCTCTGCCCACACCGTCTTCCATCACTTTGACCGGCATTATCTTCGCCCGATGCAATACGCCTCTGACGGAAGAAGGCCCTTCTCCGTGTGCAGCCAGCACTCCGGCGACCTGGGTGCCATGACCGACGTCATCGTCGGCTGACTTCGACTTGTCCAAAATATTCACCCCGGGTACAAGATTGTCTTTCAATGCCGGGTGATCTAAATCAATTCCCGTATCCAAAATGGCAATCGTCATCTCCTCGTTACTGTTTTCAATCTTCCATCCTTCTTCAGCCTGAATGACATCGAGGAATTCGCCTGCCTGCTGCGCGTCGCTATCCTGCGGCAGCACCGCATGACTTTGCCTGTTGATTTTCATTTCGCGGTTTGGTTCAATATATTCCACATCTTCTCGTTCGGTCCATTCCGCATACCATTCTTCAATCCGTTCCCGGGTTTTCTGATCCAATTCAATCAACAGCCGGAGACGTTTCGCATCCACATCAACGATTTTAAAACCATCTTCTTCAGGACGGGGATAACCTGGTTTCCATTTGACGATCCATTGGGCATATTGACGAAACTCTTCACGGAAAGGGGCGTGGCCGGATTCTTGTCCATGCCAATAATCTTCGACATCTTTCTCGTATTCACGTTCAGCCGCCTCACCTTCCGCGCTGCCCCTCAACGTTTCCGCTTGATCCGAATCAACGGCTAGAGAGCCCTCCTCATTTTGAGAGACTGCTTCGGAATGAGGAACTCTTTCGGAATGATTGTCCGCAAGCTGCGCATTATTTTCCGTTGGCCGATCACAACTGACAACCACAAAAAAAAGGCTGATGGCGAATAGGAGGGATAATGACGTAACTAACAGTGATTGAGTTCTTTGTTTTCGACGTTTAACAGCCACCATTTCCTCTCCCTTTCTTATTTCAGCCCATCCTTTTTATCCTTT
>CALBTX010000119.1 GCA_937967685.1 uncultured Bacillaceae bacterium
ATTTACCAAACCATTACGTCAGCCTTCATGTTCCCAATCGGTGGCAAAGCCAAAATTCAATTAGACGATAAAATCTTCGACGCCATAGCGGGAAAAATGATTTATATCCCCTATGCCTCTGATCTGAGACTCTCTGTTTTAAGCCAGGAGCCGTATGCATACATAAATATTTTTCATCATAACCCGGAAAGACTGCGATTTGAAATGGACATCCGGCCAATATTTCATGATGTTATGAAAATGCTCGTGGAACTCGTTACTCTATGCCAATCGGCAAAAACAAAAGGATATTTTCATCACAACATTCAAGTCGAAAAACTGTTCAATCTCCTAAACAATAACCAGTCCTCCATGCATTCATCCAATCACGCTGTTGTCAATCATCTCATCGATTATATCGACGCTCATTATGATCAAGAGATCACCTTAGAAAAACTAGCCAAGTTGGTTAACATGAAGGAAGCACAAGTATCTTACTTATTTAAGAAATATACAAATAAACGCCCCATTGAACACTTGATTCAGCTTCGCATTAGAAAATCGACTGAGCTGATCCAGACAACCGATTTACCAATCAGTGAAATTGCCGGAAAAGTGGGATATCAAGATCCTTTTTATTTCAGCAGGCTGTTTAAAAAGTATACCGGGCTTTCTCCAACCACGTTAAGATTGCAAAGCAGACGAAAAAAAACAGGGATAGATTCATAGGTACGTTGGAACCTATCCCCTTCATTGAATCATTGCCTTATTCGCCGTACAGTTTATTGCCCAACATTTCTAACGTATCAAAAATACGGGGGCCATAATCCATGAAATCATCATATGTCGTCTCAAAGACGCGACCTTCTTTGATGGCACTGACATCTTTGATCAAAGGTTCCGCAAAAAGGGCATCGATGGCTGTGGCATCATACTCCGCATTGCGGTCAGCTTTAATATAAATAATGACATCCGGATTGGTGCTAATTAATGTTTCTAAGTTTGAATTGTCTCCACTGCCTTCGACGGCGGGCTCAAGATTCAAGGTGGTTAGCAGATCCCTCTGTAAACCTTGTGAAACGTTAAAGGCCATATATGTTCCCGTATTAGCATCAAAACGCACCATGGCCAATGCCGTTAGTTTTTGATCCGCCTTTTTCGCGTTCACTTTCTCGACGACTTCATTTAAACGAGCTTCCAATTGCGTGGCGTATGCTTCCGCTCTGTCATTCACATCAAAGATTGTACCCAAATTCCGTACATCCTCAATCACGGAGGTTAATTTTGGGTTTTGAATGATGTGGCTGGCGGTTTGGGGATACACATTGATGCCCAACTCATTTAACGTGGCAATGGAGCCCATATACTCATCGGTAAACATCAGAGACCGACCGACAGCAATGTCCGGTTCCTGGCCGACAATGATTTCTCGTGACACTTCCATTTTATCTCCTAAATTATTCAATCCGGCAATGGTTTCGGCAAATTTTCCCCTCACCTTATTGTCAGGATTTAAAATTCCCACGATTTTCTCTTCTAGCCCTAATTCCAACAGCATTTCAGTGGATGACAGATTGTTCGTCACCACCCGTTCCGGAGCTTTTTCGAATACTTGAGTGTAGGCATTTCCTTCTTCATCAAAAATTTCAATTTCAAACGGGTAAGACGTACGATTTGCATCCGGCTGATTCTGAGTGGATGCTGTTTCTTCAGACGATGGTGTTGCTTCTTCAGGATCGGATTTCTCTTGTCCGCAAGCAATGAGAACAAAGGTACAGGTCGTCACCAGCACAAACAATAAAAATTTCTTTTTCATGTTGCTCCTCCTATCATTACGCCCTTTCTGTAGTAACTAATGCACATGCTTTTTGTCCGCGGATCATGAAAAATCTCGCAATCCACCTCATAAATTTCCTTTAATGTTTCCTTGGTAATCACTTTTTCCGGAATGCCGTGACAAACAACTTCCCCTTCTTTTAGAAAATAAATATAATCGCTAAATTGGGCGGCCAAGGTTATGTCATGCAGGGCAGCTAAAACGTTGATATTCAAATTTTTAATGATACTCAAGATTTCAAGTTGATATTTAATGTCTAAATGGTTGCTAGGCTCATCGAGTATCATGAGGGAAGGGCACTGGGCAATGGCTCTCGCTAAAGCCACTCTTTGCTTTTCTCCACCAGACAGACTTAAAATATTGCGGTTTTTGTATTCTGACAGTCCCGTTTTGTGCAAGGCATCTTCTACAATCTCGTAATCTTTCTTGCTCTCTTTTTCCAGCTTTTTTAGATGGGGCGTTCTTCCCATCATGACAACTTCCTCAACCGTAAAGTCAAAATGGTTGCTTTGAAACTGGGATACGACGGACAAGTTCTGGGCGATTTTTCTGACCGGTATTTGGTCAATCGATAAATCATTTAAATAAATCACGCCTTGAGATGGACGCAAGACGCGGTAGATGGCTTTTAACAGTGTGGACTTGCCGCTGCCGTTAGGACCGAGCAGGGCAACGAAGGAATTTTGAAGAACGCTTAAATCAATGCCATGGATGATTTTTTTTGTCCCAATGTCTATTTCAACACCGTCTAAGCGCAAATCCATCCCATCTCACCTTACTCGTTGGAAAAGTTGTAACTTTTCTTAATCATGATATAAGCAAAGAAGGGGGCACCGACTAACGCCGTAAATATGCCAATAGGCAGCTCCACATTTTCAATGATCGTTCGCGCCAGAGCGTCAACGCCCGTTAAGAAAATGGCACCTGTTAAGATGGACACAGGAATGAGTCTTCGGTGATTTGCCCCGATCAATGCCCTAGCAATATGGGGGATGATTAATCCTACAAAGCCAATAATGCCAGTTGTTGAGACTAATATCCCTGTCAAGAGAGCGACAACGACCATATACAACCTTCGATAGAAATGGATATTAATCCCTAAAGTGATGGCCGTTTCATCGCCTTGCAACATCGCGTTTAACGGACGATATTGTGTCATAAGGAAGGTGCTGGCCATCACCACGGCACAAAGGGGAACAAGCAGACTTTCCCACTTTGCACTCGAAAGAGAACCCATCGTCCAAAAAGTAATGCGCGCAATGGTGCTGTCTGTCCCTGAAATGGCCATAACAAAATTGGCGGCAGCCGTGCAGGCCGCGTTAATGATAGTGCCTGATAATATTAATTTTGTCGTAGTCATGTTGCTCTTATAAGACGCTAAAGTGAGGACAGCAACAGCTGCAGCCAGGGCACCCAAAAAAGCCGTGGCTGATATGCCCATTGCACCTAGGAAGCCCAGGGAGCTTCCGCCTAAAATGATGAAAAGCGTTGCCCCTAAATATCCACCTGACGAAATGCCTAATAAATAGGGATCGGCCAAAGGATTTTGAACGATGGCCTGCATGACGACACCACATAAGGCCAAGCCCGCTCCAATCACTATCCCCATTAATACCCTTGGAAAGCGAATTTGCCAAATAACTCCTGAAGCAGTTGAATTGGCTACCAATTCTAACTGAAAGATTTTTTCTATTAAAACGGTATAGGTTTCAAGAATAGGTATTTTCATCGTACCGACACTGACACAGATGCCTACAGTTAAGATTAATAAGATAAACAGGCATGCAATTGTGATGGGAAAGCTCATTTTTTTCATCTTGAAGACTCCGTGCTGCTTGCTTTATTAACCATCGGGAAAAGTTATTTTCCGCTAACAGCGTGTTCTCGGATTTGTTGGTGGATGATCCGTCTATTCCGTTCATAAAAAATCTCATTGTGGGAAGAGACTGTTCCCTTTTCATCGGCTTCCGGTTCAATAAACCGCTTGGCCTTATTCACGGCATTAATGGCATCCTGGAAGGCCCCGGCAATTAAGTGCACTTTTCCTTCGTAGTCAATGACATCTCCGGCTGCGAATAAACCGGGGACGCTTGTTTCGCAGTAAGCATTTCCTTTAATGAAGTAACCAGCCGTATCAACATTTAAATCACTGTTGTCGAGTAATGCTCTGTCTCTTACATAGCCATGGTTGACGACCACTTCATCCACCGTTAATACAGTAGTCTCACCTGTCCGGTTGTTGATTAACTTGACCTTTTCAATTGAATTGCCGCTGGGATCAGGAAGAAGCTCGGCAATTTCTGTATGACAATAACATTCTACAGAGCTGTTGAGTAACCGAGATACGTCAGCTTCATGCCCATTCAGTTCCCCTTTTCGATAGGTGAGGTAGACTTGCTTCGCAATGGGCTCCAGTTCATTGGCCCAATCAACGGCCGTATGGCCGCCTCCCGAAATAAGGACCGTTTTATTCTTAAATCGTTGTAATGATTTGATCGTGTAGCTTAAATTTGATTGACAATATTTCTGGGCCCCTTCAATTTCTAGTTTCTGGGGATTGATAATTCCGCCACCGATGGCAACTATCACCGTTTTGGATAGGTGTTTCTGACCCGATTCTGTTTCTAATACAAAGACCCCCTCTTCATTTTTTGTGATATTGGTCACTTTTTCTCCTAAAACAACCTCGGGATCAAAGGTTAAGGCCTGTTCTGTCATTTGATGGATTAGTTGTTCCCCTGAAATAGGGGGCAAACCGCCGATATCCCAAATCATCTTTTCAGGGTAGACATGCACTTTTCCACCCAGTTGGTCCTGATATTCAATAATTTTTGTCTTCATTTCTCGCAAACCGCTATAAAAGGAAGCGAATAACCCTGCAGATCCACCGCCAATAATGGTCACGTCAAATACTTCGTTCATTTCCATCGTTTATTTCCCCCTGGTAAACCCGCTAGGATATATACAATTGATAACGATTATCGATATCGCTTATAGATTTTAGCAGGAACGGAATCTTTTTTGAATGGATAATTATTGAAAGCATGGATAATTGTAAAAAAGGGCGACAAAACAGTTGAATACCAGTGGAGAACAACCTTACAAGATATTCTAAAAACAGCATCTAGAGAGGAAGAACCGAACGATTTGGCTTGGCTTTTTTGTCTTATACATGAAACTCGTGTAAACTAATTAAATACAAAATATTTTTAACTAAAAGGGGTGGGAATATTCGCTTACATTTGCACATATTTTGTACGAGATTGATAGTATCCCGTATCCAGGAACGGAAACGACGTACATTAAGCTGAACTTTTTGAAAGGTAGGGATTCGGGTGTCAATTAAATTCGCTCATACAAACATTGTTGCCAAAGATTGGCGCAGATTGTCTGATTTTTATATTAAA
>CALBTX010000120.1 GCA_937967685.1 uncultured Bacillaceae bacterium
AGATCTTAATATGTTCGAGCGAATGTTATACAATCGAAACAAACGGGTATGTGAGTCAAGTCACACGATATTAAATGAGTGGATGATGATGATGCGCCGTCCATTGGCACATAAAATATTGACCGGAAAAGTCAAGCAGTTGGGTGATCCAAAGGGCAAGAATCCGATGGATAGACCGTGGCAAAGCGGTATGTTCAAGACGGAGGTGGATGAACGCATTTGGTTGGGGGAAACTGGGCTGCAAGGAGATGAAGTAGCCGATACAAAAAATCATGGGGGACCCGAGAAAGCGGTCTTTGCTTATCCAATCAAGCATTATGATTATTGGCAAAAAGATTTGCAGCTGGATTCCATTGGCGTAGGTGCCATGGGTGAAAATTTGGCTGTCCTGGATATGGATGAGTTCTCGGTCTGTATCGGAGATATTTACAAGTTTGGGGATGCGGTCATTCAAGTGTCCCAGCCAAGGCGGCCCTGCTGGAAGCCGGCGAGAAGATTTCAGATCATCGATTTTGCCTTAAGGATTCAAGACAGCGGCAGAACGGGATGGTATTTCCGGGTTCTGCAGCGTGGATATGTCCAGCCGGGAACTCATTTGCAGTTAATCGAACGTTCAAACCGTGAATGGACCATCGCCGCCTGCAACGAAGTGATGTATATCCATAAAGCTGATCTGAGGTTGGCGGAAAAACTGATTGCCTGTGAACCACTGGCGGAAAATTGGAAGCGTTCGTTGAAAAAAAGGATACTTGGTCAGTCCTCCTCGATAGAGAAACGGGTCTTTGGTCCAAATAAAGACAGCTCGCATCGATCATAAAAAAAAGATAAAATCGGCCCATCTGCGTTCGAGAGTGTGCTACAGTAGACAGCGGGAGGAATAAAGGATGAAATCGCGGATCTTGCTTGTGGAAGACGATCCCGAAATTGCCCGGGTCGTGCGCGATATGTTTTTGCGGGAAGGAGGCTATCTGGTCACATGGGCCACGACGGGACTGGAAGGCTGGGAAGATTTCCAGCAGAACGCATATGATTTGGTCCTCGTCGATCTCATGCTTCCGGAAATGGACGGATTTGCGCTGTGTAAAAATATTCGCTGGAAAAGCGATGTGCCCATCATGATGATTAGCGCGCGCAAAGAAGATGAAGACAAAATCGAAGGGCTCGGACTCGGCGCCGATGACTATTTGTCTAAGCCGTTCAGTTTGGCGGAGCTCAAAGCGCGAGCCGAATCACTGCTTCGGCGTTGGAGGCGGTACAGAGGCTTTCCGCAGTCTGAGAAGAAAACCGTTTATGCCAACGGCCTAACCATTTTTTGGGATCGTGACAGGGTGGAGTTGAATGGCGAAGAAGTGATGTTGACCGGGAAAGAATATGAGCTGCTGCAAGTCCTGGCCAGGAACCCTCAGCGCATTTTTTCCAAAAATGATTTGTACGAGCATGTTTGGCAACAGACCGGTGCCCAAGGTTTGCATACCGTGACGGTGCATATTAAATCGCTCCGGGAAAAGCTGGCCGATCCCGTAAAAACCCCTCTGTTCATCCAAACAGTATGGGGAAAGGGTTATCGGTTTATAGGGGAACCGTTATGAAACTGAGAACATGGCTGTTGTTATCTTATTTCCTCGTCATGATCCTTCCGCTGGTGACCGCCTACTTTCTTTTTGCCTGGGTCAATGCTTACTATCAAGATCAAAAGGTGGCAGAATATATCCATACCAGAACAGAACTGCAGGACATCGTGAGCGTCTTGGATGATCCGGATCTATACCAGCCAGATAGAGCACGTCCTCAAGTAGAACAGATCATTTCTCCCCAAATATCCATCGTTCTGTATAATCGTGACGGCATCATCTTGTATACATCGGATCCTGCACTTAATTCCAGCCCATATACGCTCAGCAAAGAACTGTTGTACAAAGATTTATTTGCGCTAAAACAAGGCTACCGGGCCTACACCTATAAAGCGCCTGTTCACGATGGGAACGATCTCGTTGGCTTTTTTGAAGTTCACTTGGCAAGAAACGAATGGGTGAGCGGTGTGGCCGACCGCAGTTGGCTGACGGCCGGTCTGTTTGTTGTCGCCTTCGGGCTGATTTATTTGCTCGTCGCATGCTTTGTTCATCGCAAGCTGAACAGAAGGCTGAATCGGCTGATGAAGCAAATGACCGCATTCGCCAGGGGTGAGGAAATTGTTGAAATGCCTGTGGACAATGATGAAATCGGAGCATTGACAAAGCATTTTTATGCGATGAGAAGACAAATCGAGTCGGCCAGAGAGAAGATCGCCAAAGAACAACAGGAGAAAGAATACATGATTGCCACCATCTCCCACGATTTGAAAACACCGCTGACTTCCATTCGGGCCTATGCCGAGTCGTTGGCCTCTGAGCAGGAATTATCGACCAAAGAACGGAATGAGTATCGGAAGATCATTGTCGAGAAAGCCAAGTACATGAAACAGATGCTCGATGATTTATTAATGTATACGTTGCTTCAATCGCCGCAATATGCGATGGAAATTGTTGAAGTGGAAGGCAGTGAATTTTTTGAGATGCTTGTTTCCGATTATGAGGCCTTATGCGCAGAAAAAAATGTTTCACTTCACGTTCACTGTGATGTGAGCGGAAATGTCCGGGTGAATCCGAAGCAGATGGTGCGGGTCGCAGACAATCTGATGAGCAATGCCATCAGCCATACGCAACCCGGGGATCAAATTTGGCTGGCGGCTGTTTCTGAAGACAGGTCGCTTCCGCGAGGATTGTTTCCTTTTGTTAAGGAACAATTCAGTTTCGATACGCCTGACAGCGTTTTTCTGATCGTCCAAAATGAAGGCTTAGGTATCGCGCAAGAAGAAGCTGGACGTGTTTTTGATCCTTTGTATCAGGTTGACCAGGCCAGAAGCAAGAAGAATGCCCGGGGAACGGGTCTTGGACTGAGCATTACTCAACAAATTATAGACAAACATGGCGGCGATGTGCGGATTTTGTCCAAGGAGGGCCTGGGAACTTGTATTGTCTGCCGAATCCCCAAAACAGACAAAGAGGGTGAAGATCGTGAAATTCGTTAAAATAGCCGGAATCAGCGGCCTGATGGGAGTGTTCATCATGGTTATTTTCGGATGTGCATCCGGGGATGGTTCGTTTTCACCCGCAGAGGTCATTCAACAGGCGCTGGAAGAGACTGAGGCAATGAAGGCCTACTATGTAGAAGCAGAAATGGTCACTTATGAAAACGATCAAGAACAGGAACGTATTCTGTTGAAAGAATGGGTGAATGAAGACGGCAAAAGAAGAACGGAAACAGAAAACGAGGATGGGAGTGAACAGACCATTACCGTTAATGACGGAGCCAAACTGATCAGCTATCAGCCTGAAGAGAAACTAGCCTTTGTCATTGATGACAGTCCTGATCTTCTGGCCTTAAACCAGCTGTCTCCCAAACAGCAAGCGGAAAAACTGTTGGAAATGATTCAAACATCACACGATATTTCAGAAATGGGTGAAGAGGAGATCGCTGGACGTGATACGTATCACTTGCAGGCCAAAGTCAAAAAAGGAAAGACGACACTGTTCGGTGATCAAGAATTGTGGATTGACAAAGAAAATTGGATGGTGCTGAAAATGATCACGACGGTCGGTGACATGAAAGCCGAAGTGGTCTACACCAACGTGAATTTCGATCCGGAGATCACAGCGGAGACATTCACGCTCGATCTCCCGGACGATGTCGTCATTCAGGATCTGGAAGAGATGAGCGAGGCGGATGAAGTGACGCTTGCTGAAGCAGTGGACCAAATTGCTAAGCCGTTTCTTTATTTTCCGGAAAAAGACGGGTTAGCGATTTCTAGAATCGAACTGCTTGATCTAAAAGGAGAATTGAACAGAAAAGAAGTCAACATTGAATATGTCCATGACGGTTTGGCCTATTTGACATTGACCGTCTTTGCATCCCCCGCTGACACAGAAGCAGAAATGTCCTCTATGCCAGGCGAGGAACCAATCACCATTCGTGGACATGAAGGATCATTCATGGAGATGGGAGATTTCCGTTCCATCTCTTGGCAGGAAGAAGGCATGAATTACACGCTTATCCTGCATGACCCGAATCTGACGGATGAAGAGGTCACGGCATTGACAGAAGCCATGGTCCCGGCAGAATCAACGACAGATTGATTGTAGTGGTCTTCAATGTTTGGTTATCAAGGTCTTCAATATACGGTTTTCATATGGACATCATACGGTTTGGTTTTCACATGGACATCAAATATAGTCAATGTGCTGTCATACAGCTAGAAGGTGATCCGCTTGTTTCCCAATCTGTCTGCTATTTTTATCGTCATTTTAATCGCGATCGTATTGAACTTCATTGAGGTCTGCTTGCCGAAGAAAACCGCTTCTGTCATACAGATCATCGGAGCGGTCGGCATTTTAGCCTATTTGCTTGCCGCTTTTTCGTACTGGGAGGCGCTGATTTGTTTTTCTTTCGGAGCAAGCGCCTATGCTTCTTTCGGCACGCTGCTCAATAAAGACTCACAGGAAAAACGGCTTGAATTGAAACATCTCTTGCGGAACGTTCGGCATGAGGAAATCGAACATGACAAAGATGGAAAACGGATTTTGACGGACTTTCTGTTAACAATGATGGTCTGTCTGGGCGGCTTCTTGTTTCTCGTGTATGCGCCGATGAACTACGTGGTCATCAAATTTTTCATCGGGTTGATGTTTTTGCACGTATTGGCTCAAATGATTGAACGGGCGGGAAATTTTTATTCGACCCGTTTGTACTGGCTGCCGGAAGAAGAGCGCCTTTTGATCATATCCATTTTTCAATCCAGAGATTTTCCGCTCCAAGATTTGCGGGAAATCGGTCTTGAAACTTCACCGGATTTGTTAAAATTACATCCCCTGTTTACTTTTCTGTCCTCGAATATGGATTTTACGCGCTCTTTCAACCCTGTGCTGAAATTGGCTTTTCCGGGGGAAAACGTTTATTTGACACCGAATGATGTACAGAAGTGGCAGCAGCTGTTTGTCACATATACGGAAGAGGCAAGGGGAGACGTTGATCAACCTGCTGGGCGTCATCCGTCAAAGCAGCAGTCAGACTCGGCGCACGGAAAACAGGGCAAAGAAGTTTTGCCGCTGTGGCACCCGCGAGTATTAAAACGGCTGTTCTGGAAAGGGTACTTTGCCGTGACGGTGAAAGGTGTTTCCGCTTATACCGGCTTGCTCTTAATCCTGATTTGGCTCGAGGTGCCGCCATGGGTCATGGTCATCTCTGTCCTTGTTTGGTGGGCTGTCAACGTTTATGTTTCCGACCGTGTGCTGATCGCGGCAACGGATGCCCAGCCGCTGACTGAAGGTGACATTTATGAGCGGGCAGAAAATATTTTTCGTCAGGCGGGCCTTTCCCGGACAAGATTGTTGATTGCCGATTCACCGGTCTACAACGGTTTGGCCACCGGCATGAATATCGGCCGGGCGACCGTCATGCTGACGAAGGCTACGCTGAGGTTACCCCCCGAAGCCATCGAGGCGATTTTGGCTCATGAAGCCGTTCATGTGCAAAAGCGGGATATCCTCATCAATCAAATTGCGCGCGTCGTTTTTCTCGGCCTGATGGCCGCTCTGATCTATTTCTTTTTTGACTATATCCAATGGCTGGCCGAGGCATATTTTGTGCTCTTCGTGGGCATCATCTATGTTCTGACGTTTATTTACCCCATTTACCTTTCGTTTGTCAGTCAATGGACGGAAGTGAGGGCCGATCATGCGGGGGCAGCCTTCCTTCCTGAGGGGCCCAGGCAAATGGCAGATGGGCTGGCTGATCTCGCTGCTGCCCAAGACCGTGATCTCGACAAATCTTTGCAATACAGTATGGCCAACAAGCGCTCTCCTTCGAGGGAGCGCACGTCAAGCGTCAAGCGGGATTCATGGATTTGGCGCTTCCTGGAATTTCAATTCCAGCCTCATCCGCCCATGTACTGGAGGGTGGCCACATTGTCTTCACATCGGGAGGGGTGGGGCCTGACCGTTTGGAAAAAATGGATGAAAGATCGTTTCAAGGAATCCTTCCC
>CALBTX010000121.1 GCA_937967685.1 uncultured Bacillaceae bacterium
AAAAACGGATGGAAGGGTAGGGAGAGATACATGCTCACCAAACGGATTATCCCTTGTCTGGACGTGCAGGACGGTCGGGTTGTCAAAGGCGTCCAGTTTGTCAACCTGCGCGATGCCGGCGATCCGGTCGAACTGGCCGCTTATTATGACCGTGAAGGGGCTGATGAACTCGTTTTTCTCGATATTTCCGCTTCCCACGAAGGCAGGAAAACGATGGTGGAAGTGGTCGAGAAAACGGCGGGAACGATCTCCATTCCTTTGACAGTCGGCGGAGGCATTCACAGTCTGGACGATATGAAAGCCATTTTGCGGGCCGGTGCGGACAAAGTTTCTTTAAACACCGCGGCCTTGCGTCAGCCGGAACTGATTCGTCAAGGAGCCGATTATTTCGGTTCGCAATGCATTGTCGTGGCTATTGACGCAAAATGGGATGAGCAAGAGAGAGACTGGTTTGTGTACACTCATGGCGGACGGCACCGTGTGCAGCAAACAGCGCTGGACTGGGCACAGGAGGCAGAGCGTTTGGGTGCCGGGGAAATTTTATTGACGAGCATGGATCAGGACGGTGAAAAATCAGGTTATAACATCACCTTGACGAGGAAAGTATCGGAGCATGTCGGCATCCCCGTCATCGCTTCCGGTGGAGCGGGCAGTGTAGATCATTTTTATCCGGTTTTGACCGAAGGGAAAGCGGACGCGGCCCTGGCCGCTTCCATTTTTCACTTTAGAGAGACGACTGTTGGCCAAGTGAAACAAGTGTTAAAAGAGAAAGGGGTCCCGGTACGATGGCCATTAACATAGATCAATTATCGTTTGATGATCAGGGACTGATTCCGGCGGTCATTCAGGATGTGCAGAGCAAAGCTGTTTTGATGCTGGCTTACATGAATCGTGAAGCTGTACAAAAAACGCTGGAAACGAAAGAGACGTGGTTTTGGAGCCGTTCAAGGCAACAGCTGTGGCATAAGGGAGAAACGTCGGGGAACGTCCAAAAAGTCGTCGACATGCGCTCTGATTGTGATCGGGATACGCTGCTCGTCCTCGTTCAGCCTCAAGGGCCGGCCTGTCACCGCGGGACGTATACGTGTTTTACGGCTGCGGATACAGCTGACGAACCGGCTCAAACGACCGATCCCATCGAAAAGAGGCCGGGCACAGGTCCCCAGTACAACTACGCCATGATTTCTCAATTGATTGAAACGATCGCCCGGCGTGAAGCGGAGCGGCCGCAAGGGGCGTATACGACGTATTTATTTGAAAAAGGATTGGATAAAATTCTAAAAAAAGTCGGCGAGGAAGCGAGCGAAGTGATCATTGCCGCCAAAAACCGCGATCCGGAAGAGCTGCGCAACGAATCGGCCGATCTGTTGTACCATTTAATGGTTTTGTGGCGTGAACAAGATTTGGGTCTCGATCAGGTCATCGATATTTTGGAACAAAGGCATGCGAAATAAGGTTTAATCTCTTTTTTATCCCGTGTTATCCCGTGACGACTTTCATGATGAGCACCGCAGCCATCGCCCCGAAAATGACGAACAAAATGTGCACGCGCAATGCAGCGAGAATGACGGCCGCCGCTCCTCCGGCCAAACCCGTAAAGGGGGATCCTTCTTCAATATAGAGGATGCCGGGGAAAATTAAAGCGCCCAACGCGGCATAAGGGATCGCTTTCAGCCAGCGGTTGACCCAATCGGGCAAGTTGAGCCGGTCGACAATAAAGACGGGAAGCAGTCTGGGGATAAAAGTGACCGCCCCCATAGCGAGAATAACGAAAAATAAGGCCATTTGCTTACTTTTCCTCCTTCGTTAAGAAAATTCCTAATGTGCCTCCGAGAACCGTTGCCGAAACGATGGCCCATCCGCTGCTGAGATAAAGATAAAAGATGGAGCACAGCCCGGCGCTCACGCCGGCAATGAGGCCAACCCTCCAAGATGTCCTGACAGCAGGGATCAATAGGCCGATGAACATGGCGTACAAACCGATGGACATGCTTTCGCCGATCCCCGATGGAATGACCATGGATAACAGCCCGCCGAACAGCGAACCTGAAAACCAGGACAAAT
This sequence comes from uncultured Bacillaceae bacterium, assembly GCA_937967685.1. Lineage (GTDB taxonomy): Bacteria > Bacillota > Bacilli > Caldalkalibacillales > Caldalkalibacillaceae > CALBTX01. Next base: position 2,065 of record CALBTX010000121.1, read on the forward strand.
AGGCGCACACCAATAGACCGCATAAGTAAGACGCATTCAACTGAGCAGATTGTTTTTCGGCTTCCATTGAAGTGACGGCAAACGTCTCATCCGTAATCCAATAGGATAAAACGGCTTTCCATCTGCTGGGCACGTGTTTTAACACATTCATTAAGGACAAGCTCATGACGAAATGACGAAAATTCAACACAAAGGTCGCTGTGATCAGTTCCAATGCGCTCACCCCCATGCCGATCATCCCCACGGCCATAAATTGACTGGCTCCGGCATAGACGAGAACGGACATGGCCAATGTATGAAAAAGAGAAATACCGCTTTGAACGGCCAGGACGCCGTAAGAGACGGCGATTGGAAAGTACCCGACGACGATCGGCAAGGCGGTTTTTGCCCCGCGTTTGAATTCATGTGCTCGACCTGCCACTCAAGTTCCTCCTTCACATGCGTCACTTTCCTATTTTACTTTAAACCCGCAATCATTGATAGTCCATACATCAAACCGAAAGTTAATG
>CALBTX010000122.1 GCA_937967685.1 uncultured Bacillaceae bacterium
CGGCTAACGCCTGCAAGGAGAACAAACCACATCTGCTAACGGATGCAGGGGAGAACAACCCATATCGGCAAACGTCTGCAAGGGAGAACAATCCATATCGGCTAACGCTTGCAGGGGAGGACCAATCCATATATCCCGAACCGATGGATGGGACGATGTCTAGGGGTCGGATATGAAAAGGGCTTGTCACATTCACGAAACGGACAGTCATTTGATTGGAGGAAGGAGGTGCGCGGATGGACAAGCCGGTGAGCATTATCATTCCGGCTTACAATGAGGAAGAACGAATCGGTTTAACGCTATCTGCTTTGCACGGAAGCGGCTCTTGGTTTCACGAATTGATCGTCGTTGATGACGGCAGTGTGGATGAAACGTTTACGGAAGCGTTAAAATGGACCTCGAGCGTTTTCCGGCTCTCCCGGAATGAAGGCAAGGCGGCGGCGTTGATTTACGGCGTACAACAATCCGCCGGACATATTTTATTGTTTCTGGATGCCGATCTGGCGGACAGTGCGGGCGATGCCCGATGGTTGACAGCACCGATCCAACGCGATGAAGCGGATATGACGGTCGCAGTTTTTCCGAAGCCGAAAAAGAGCGGTTTCGGACTGGTCAAAAACTTTGCTGCCCGGCAGATATTTGCTAAAACAGGCGTGCGTGTACAAGCGCCGTTAAGCGGTCAACGGGCGATCAAAAGGGAGGTCTTCCAAGCCTGTTACCGGGGAGACACAGGCTTCGGGTTCGAGGTAGGATTAACGCTTGATTGTTTGCTGGCCGATTACCGCGTTAAGGAGGTCGGCATTCATTTTAAACATCGGGAGACGGGTCAAACCGTCCAAGGCTATATGCACCGCATGAAACAAGGTTGGGCCGTTCTTCAAGCCTTGCAGCGCAGGACATAGCGGGAGGATCATGGGCATGACGGGATTGATCGTGTTTTTTCTGTATGTACCTCTGATACATTACTTAACCAAAAGCGGGTTATCTTTTTTTTATCGACGTCAATGGACAACTTTAAACTACAAAGGGGAGTCTGTCGCCGCCAGTTTCGGACTGATGTTCATCGTCCATTACGCGCTTTTTTGGTTTGGCTTATGGATGGTCCAACTGAAGTGGACCGCGGCTTGGTGGTGGAGGCAAGAGTCTATGCTTCTGTTTTGGTTCATCTTGTTTTTGACGGTGCTCGGTTGGCTGGATGATCGGTACGGGACGAAAGAAACAAAAGGATTTAAAGGTCATTTGCGCGCCTTGTACAAAGACAGGAAGGTGACGACCGGCTTGTTGAAAGCGGCTGGCGGATGGCTGCTTTCCATCTTGGTCAGTTTCAATATCAGTTCTGACTTATTTTCCTGGATCGTTCATGCGCTCGTCATCGTGCTGGCCATGCATGTCAGCAATCTGCTCGATGTCAGACCGGGCCGAGCGGTGAAGGGGTTCTGGTGTTTTTCACTCGGTTTGCTCCCTTGGCTTGATGGAGGGTTTTTGCTTTCCGTTTACCTGCCCGTGTTTCTCTCCACGATTGTCCTCTTTCAATACGATCGGCTGCGGCTGGCCATGTTGGGGGACACGGGGGCATTGGTGTTGGGGGGTGTGCTCGGTCTTGTCGTCGTGCATGCCACTCTGCCTGGAATAGATTTCGTTTATTTCATCGTGTTCACCGTTTTAAGCATACTGGCTGAAAAGGTCAGTTTTACGGCATGGATCGAGCAAAGTCCGTGGCTGTCTAAAGTCGATCACTGGGGCATCCGTTAAATACTGCTTCGCCAATCTTCCTGGAATGTCTTTTTTCTCGTTAAAATTATTAAAGGAATAGGCCTTAGTCATCGAGATCGTCCTTAAATCTGGGACGATAGTTCATTTTTCTATCCCGGTAGCGAATGAATCCACCGACAAAAACGATGCCGATCATAAACAGAAACAGCCCCAGAAGCATCAGTCCCCATTGAAATCCGTCCGGTTCAAACAACGTAAACAACGCGTCGCGGATCAACTTCACACCGTAAATGGCACTGGCGACCGGAAGCAGCATCAGCAGTAATGCCAATACACGCTCTTTTTTCACAATGATCTTCCTTTCGGTGTCTTCCAATGGACGTACCGCTTTCAATGTAACGGGCGACGTATTGTTTTTAATATAACGGAAGTGTGCGGCGTTGTCCATGATTTGCCGCACGTGAAAAATTTGCCCTCAGAAGACAAGACGTCTACAATAGGTTGTGATAATATACTTTTAATAATTTGTATGATTATATTTTGCCAGTCAAGTATGTATATTTCTGATGTTTAAATCTCAAAAAAGGATTAATTTTTTATATATATAATCCTGAATTATTCATAATCGCGTCTCAAATGTTTTAAAAACCAGTTTCAAGCCTGA
>CALBTX010000123.1 GCA_937967685.1 uncultured Bacillaceae bacterium
CAAAATAACGAATACATATTCGTGATCATATTGAGCGACATATTCATTAAAACTGGATTTATCGGGTTGACTGAAATGTTGCCCAGGGTCAACGATCATCCCATTCTCTCGTTCAGGGAATGAATCCGCCACAGTTATAGACGCTGTCAGCCAAAAGAAGGTAAAAACGATAGCAATAAAAACCAGTCCATATATCGTCAGCTTGGAAACATATTTCACGAGCATCCTCAGTCATTTCCTTCCATCTAACTAATTGTCACACCTCTTAATTAGATTCGTGTTTCAGAACAAAATCCCTTCTTTCGACAGCAATTTTCTACAATAAAATACTCTGCTGTCAAAAGGATTCGATCCAGCGTTTGCACTGCTGCAAGTATCTCTCCTTAAACTCAGTTGAATGAGGTTCAACATGATACACCTCGCGAATCATTTGGGGTTGCAAAAAAGGCATATACAAAACATTCAGCAATTGAAGCACCATCATCTCCAAATCTTGTTTCAGAAGTTCCCCATGTTTGCGACCGTCTTCCAAAATCGTCAAAAAGTAATATTTCTCCTTGGCTAAATAAATGGTCATCACTTCACGAATCAAAGTTGAATCCAACGACAGCTCGCGATAGATAAAACGGGTCATACGATAAGAGTTAAATAAATAGTCAAAGCAATATTGAAAAGAATGCACCAGACGGTCCTTACAGGAAAAACGCATTTTCGCCGCAGCAAACTCCTCCGCCAATCGATCGAAGACAGAAAAATATCCTTCATAAAATTCGATCATGAGTTGTTCCAACAAACCTTTTTTATTACCGAAATAATAAGCGATCAAAGCCTGATTGACATTGGCCTTGCCGGCAATTTGGCGCACGGAAGTCTGATGAAACCCTTGATAATAAAAAAGATCTAGCGCCGAATCAATGATTCTTTCCTTGGCTGTCTTATCCACTTTGACACTCATCCGACAAACCTCCGAACTTCCCCTGGATGGGATGACTTCAACGTTTTACAACAATGTGACGTTTTAAGTCGAAGTGCCTTTTTCACGAGCTGGTGTCGAACTTGCTTACATTCTATATTCGACAAAAAAGGAACACATCCTTTTGCCAACACAGAATGATTGACAACGGACGACGATGGTTCATTTACAAGCCATCATCTTTAAAGTAAAAAATGCAGGGTTAACCCCTGCACACCATCAACCACACAAACCGGTTCATCGGTTTAAATTCAATTTGAAATCCTTCCTGCTCAAAAATGTTCCGCAAGTCCCGATGGAATTCATAAAACTCCGTCTTCAAATCATGTAATAAATGCCGATAACCCTGCCGCTCCACTCTGTCCAGAAGCGCTTGTTTCGTTTGCTCATTCTCATAGCAAGTATCGGCAAAAACGATCATTCCCGCGGGCTTTAGAACTTTTTTCATCCGCTTGATAGACTCCCGTTTATCATCCAGGGGCAAATGATGAAAAGCAAAACTGCTGACAATGGCATCAACCTTCACTCCACGATCAAGAGAAAAATTCAAAAAATCCCCTTCTCTTAAATCCAGCGGTATTTTTTTCAGGCCGACTTGTCTCCTCATTTGCGCGGACGGCTCAATGCCCGTCACTTGATAACCTTGATCAATTAATTTTTGAGAAAGATTGCCTGTGCCCACCCCAAATTCCAAAATCAGCCGGGCATCTTCGGGCAAATGATTGACAACAGCATTTAAAATGTCGTCATACCCTTCGAACACTTCATGATACTCCCCATCATGATCATAAACCGTTTGATCATACTGAGGAGCCCATTCGTCAAACAGCTGGTTAAAATTTTTGCTTGCCATTTCCCACATTCCCCTTCTCTGCTGTTATACATGTTTCAATTTGACATGGAAGAATGAAACCGATCTTGATGAACAAACCAACGTCTATAAAACATATCATTCTTATATATCCTATTAAGTTTATTGGTTTAATGTGATCATTATAGCACCGTTTGCGGTTGACTTTCAATGACAACCCACCTTCACGTCTATTCATCAATTCAACACCGTTTCTGACACGAATGATCAAGATGAATTGTCAATATTACGGATAAACGGCGCCACGATCTTTCTTGACTTTTCAACCCAAGAAGAGATACAATTTGTCTTGTGTATATATTAGATAGCCAAGGTGAACACCGTGTGTACCCTCTCCTATTTTGTTCCTTTTGACCGCGGCTGACATTCGTCAAAAGGTGCATTGCGTAACTCTCAGCTATCGGAGTGAAGATGTGTGAAAACAAAATAGGCATACGGATGAGATCACCGCTGGACATCTGCGTACATTAAATATTGGAAGGAGATTTTAAACATGGCTCGTTATACAGGATCTACTTGGAAAAAAAGCCGTCGTCTCGGTATTTCTTTGAGCGGCACGGGCAAAGAACTTCAGAAACGCCCCTATGCACCGGGACAACACGGTCCAACCCAACGTAAGAAGCTTAGCGAATACGGACTCCAACTACAGGAAAAACAAAAGCTGCGTTACATGTATGGCATCAACGAGCGTCAATTTCGCCGTATATTTGAAGCAGCCGGAAAAATGCCCGGTAAAGTCGGTGAAAACTTCATGATTCTATTGGAAACCCGGCTGGATAATCTCGTCTACCGCTTAGGTTTCGGCCGCACTCGGCGCGCTGCACGTCAATTGGTCAACCACGGCCATATTACGGTAAACGGTAAAAAGGTCGATATTCCTTCTTACCGGTGCAAAGTAGGCGACGTCATCGGTCTGCGTGAAAAAAGCCGCAATCTGGACATTGTTAAGGATGCGCTCGAAGAACGTACTTACTTGCCCGAATATTTGTCTTTCGACGAAAATCAGCTGGAAGGGACTTTGACCCGTTTACCAGAACGCAGCGAATTGCCTTCTGAAATTTCCGAAACCCTTATCGTTGAGTACTACTCCCGTTAGGAAATTCGCTTTGCAAAGCATGGTATTAAAAGCCTTAGAAACCTTGTTATATCAAGGAATCTAGGGCTTTTTTACTTTTCTTAAGTTTGCCGCTGCATTTCACATTATTGAGCTCCGTCAAAGCAAAACTTCACATCGTATCTGCGGAAAGAACCACATGATCTCTGGCTAGAAATTCATGTCGGCGTACCGTTATTTGACCGGCGAGGAGGACGAATTCGGCTCAATACATTTGGAAAATTTTTTGGATAAAGTGGAAAAGGCGCTCACTCTGTTGGCAGAGGGGCAGAAAGAAGTATCCGATTTAGCGGGAATGGAGCAGGGGAGTGTTCATTTGGCGACATCAACCTTGGAGCCATCATCCAACATAGCGCTAGGGGACTTGTTCCCAAATGTCTTCCACTTTTTCATTAAGAGACTGGACATCGGGTAGGGTTCTCGTATGATCCGACAGCTGGTATTTTTCTTTCAAATGTTTGATGCGTTCTACACTTTCATCAATCCTGTCCTCACTAATTTCCCCGTTTTCTACCGCCGCCTTTAATTGATCAACAACTGTAGGAATGAAGGACGGATTATGGACAATGAGCAAGATATCCGCGCCTGCTTTCACTGACTGGACTGCTGCATCACCGATATGATAATGACTCGAAATCGCGTTCATCGTTAAGTCATCAGTAATGACAACGCCATCAAAGCCATACTTTTCACGTAACATAGCAGTAATCACCTTATGAGATAAGGAGGCAGGAAAACTTGCATCGATGGATGGAAATAAAATGTGGGCGATCATGACAGCATCAGCCCCTTCGGAAATAGCTTCCTGAAAGGGAATGAGTTCAAATTGGGCCAGTTCTGTTTGGCTTTTATCAACTTGCGGCAGTTCTATATGAGAATCGACATCGGTAGCGCCGTGTCCGGGAAAATGTTTGACCACCGAGATGATCCCTTCATTCTGGATTCCTTTCATAGTTTGGATCCCTAGACTTGTCACAATCGTCGGGTTACTGCCGAACGAACGGTCGCCGATCACCGGGTTATTTGGATTGCTGTTAATGTCCAGAACAGGAGCAAAATCCATGTTGAAACCAAGCGTATTCAGTTGCTCACCGAGAATGGCGCCGACCTTGAAGGACAGATTCGGATCGTTCAGTCCAGCAATTGACCGGCTTGACGGCAGACTTTTCACGCCATCCGGCATTCTTGTCACACTGCCCCCTTCCTCATCGATGCCGAGAAACAATGGATAAGGATGGCTTGCATTCGCTGTTTTTAGATCATTTAAAAGGTGGACGATTTGGGTTGTACTTAAGATGTTTTTTTCTAATAAAATGATGCCACCAACATGATATTTCTCCATCATCCTTTTTGTCTCAGGGGTTATTTCTGTCCCCTCAATTCCGCTGAAGATCATTTGTCCGATTTTTTCATTGAGACTCATATCTTCTTTTATAGGACTGGAATCATTATTTCTACCATCTTTTTCCCCATCATCTTTTTCGCAATCCAGGCAAATATCTCTTGATAGTGAAATATGATCGACGTTTGGGTTAGTTGATGTGTTGAGTGGTTTTGGCAGCACCCATTTCAACGTATAATTGTTGGCAAGTTCATAAACCAGAATGATATGATCATGATTTTCATCTTGATAGAATCTTGTCTCATCGGGGTTTGCATAGGATAGAATGGTTTCGAAATCGTATGAAGTAAACGTTTCTTGAAATGAACGTAAATCGGAGACCATACCGTCTGTGATGCCCACATCGATGCCATATGACGGATAGTTCAAAAATAAACCTACATCTGTATGAGAGGTTGCTTCAGGGGCCCCCAACGTTTCTTTTACCTCATCAGCAGTGGTTTCACCAACGACGACAAAACTGTCGGGAATTTTTCCCTTTTCTGATAAGTCGAATAGGTGATCCAACGTCATTTCTGAGTCGTCCGGATCCTCTTTATTTTCAAAGCTCGGTGACGTGTCGTTTGATTGTGGATTCGTTTGATGATCATCCGTGTCATCAAGCGATGAACTGATGAAAAAACAAGCGGCTCCTAGAACGATGACAGCAATCATGCACAACATGGAGATACGTTTAATCATATAAAATCTCCTTCATTTCAGTTTAATCAACATGTCATCCTCTACAATCATTATTTTCATCCCTTACTTCTCTAAAGCCGTATGACCACTCTCCGCCATATTATCTTCAAGACTTTTTGCATCTAAATGACAAAACTGTAAGGTTAGCCATCTAAACTGTAAGTTTGTATCATGATGGCTTGTTATAAAATAAAATCTATAAAACAAATACAAAACTAAGGAGAGGTATGAAATTAATGGAAACTTTGAATAAAAAGGATGATTACCAACATAAAATTTCAGCAAAGCGTCTATTCAATACATTATGTTTAGGCGCTGCCCTACTAATGACCGGTTGCACCTCAAATGATACAACACCTCCACTAAAGGAAGAAGCTGTCCAATTTACCTTGCCGCAACCAAGTGGATCTTACAAAATCGGAACGACCGAACTGCATTTAGTTGACCATGATCGACCAGACCCTTGGAAAGAAGAAAAAAAACGGGAAATAATGATAAACGTGTGGTATCCAGCACAGAATGACTATAAAGGAAAGTTTGCACCATACATGAGACCAAAAGCAGCTGCCCAATTCGAGAAAGCTAGCCTTGCATCCTTAGGCATCAATCCGAATGAAGTTGACCTTGGCAGAAGCATGACACATGCATTTTTAAATGCTCCAGTAGCAGTTAGCAATAATCGATATCCGGTTGTGTTATATTCACCAAGTATAGGGACCCCACGTTCATTCGGAACCGTGAATGTTGAAGAATTGGCCAGCCGCGGCTACATCGTCGTGACCATCGATCACACCTATGAAACCAGCGTAGTCGAGTTTCCTGATGATCGTATAGAAGTCGCATCATTACCAGAATTAGATGCAGAAGTTTTAAAAAAGGTCATAGATACTCGCATATCAGATGTTCGCTTCGTACTTGACCAACTGCAGGTTATTCAAAATAATGGAAACCCCGATGCTGAAAATCGTCATTTACCTATCGGACTCAGTGACGCTCTTGATCTTTCAAGAGTCGGAATGTTTGGTCATTCTGCTGGAGGTTTTACAGCGGCTGAGGCGATGAACAATGATCAGAGAATCGATGCCGGCATTAACCTTGATGGTAGTCTTGGTTATCATGTTGGCAACGGAGATTTAGGTGAGGTTACCGAAACAGGACTGGATCGCCCGTTCATGATAATGGGTGCAGGCACATCAGGATCAGAAAATCTACCACATACTCACCTGAATTCTCCAGACTGGAAGTTGTTCTGGGAGAATTCTTCAGAATGGAAGCTTGATCTGTATATCCCAGATGGTGAACACTATAGCTTCGTCGACCACCAAGTGATCGTACCTCAACTCGTTGAAAAGCTTGACCTTCCAGACATGGGACTTGAGCAAATGCTCGGTACAGTCGATCCGGATCAGATAGTTGCTTCGCAACGTGCTTATATTACTGCATTCTTTGATGAACACCTTAAAAACAAACCCCAAAGATTACTTAAGCAACCTTCACCAAGCCACCCTGATGTTGTGTTTGTTGAATAACATGTCATTGATATTATTATATTAGAAAGAATCTCCTTCGAAATATTGGAGGTGTATCCTTTCACTATTCATCTTCATCTAGCGTATCATTTACCCTGTCGTAATGATCCCATATATAACTTGGTTTCAATGAAAACGATGATGGTATTAAAAAAATTGTTGATTACTAAATTCCGATCATCAGATTTGGCTCCTTCCACTTGATCGAAACGAAGGAATAACCTCATATGGAAATTTTTGTGCCGGATAAGTGCTATAGACATCATCAAAGAAAAGCGCTAGGGACAATCATAGAGCAAATGATAAATAAAAATTTTAATAATCTCATCTATATCTCCTTCAATATGACTATTCTTTCAATAACGAATATTGGCGATATGCTTTCAAGAAGTTTATTGCAAAAAAGACAACGAAAATGAAGGGCAATAATCTTAAAAAAGCAAATGGTGTTTCAAATAAAAACGCTTTCCAAAACAAGGACCCTTTCATGTCCCAAAGTCCTTCCGTTAAATATATACCGGAATTTTTGTATAAGAAAAAGCAAATCACTAAAAAGGTAAGCCCTAATGAAAAGGTATAGTTCATTAACCGTTTAAAGTAATTACTTTTTGACTGACGATCTGAAAAAATTTCATTCTGACCGTCATCTATTTTTTGCCAATATTGAACACTTCCGAGCCTTGAGCCTTTGACATGTGTCCAACCGAAATCCTCATATATTGTTCTGTATTCTTCAAATTTTTCTTTCGGTAAGTAATCCTGATAATCCAATCGCATAACATAGTCCTCGTTAACTTTTTCAAACGTGTATATTCCTAAACAGTTAATTTTCGTACACCGATAACCTTGTTGTAACTGATCGTTTAGCCACTGCTCTTCTTTGATCATATTTAAAAAAAACTTAAATTTTTTCATCTTCTTCACTTCTTTCATATAAGGATAAAATGTGCCGTAATCTTTGTTGTTCGATATTCAAAACTTCTCTCCCTTTATCCGTGATTCTGTAAACTTTTCGTCTCCCGCTTCCCCCCAATACCGGTTCAATCCAACCATGTTTATTTAAATTATCGATGGCGCCGTACAAGGTTCCAGGCGCTAATATGACTGTTCCTTGACTCATTCGTTCAATCTTTTTCATAATGGCGTAGCCATGAAGTGGTTCACGTAAAGCTAACAAAATATAGTGCATGGTTTCAGATAATGGTAATAATGGATGTTTCATATGCTCACCCGCTATTCAGCTTGACTATTCAGTTTAGCTATTTAGTCTAACTATTCAGTTTAACTTAGTATTACTATATGACAGTTCAACTGAATAGTCAACCCCATTCTTATCACTTATTTAACTGAGGCTCCCCCAGTGACTGCCGCAACTTTCTACATCTGAAACCGAATCCGAGTCGTTATGATTTCCGTCATGATTTCATACGGTCTTAAAAGATTTTGAAATATTACTTGACAGGAATATTCCTTATATGGAATAATAATTTTACATCTAGATGTGACAGAATTGTTGTAATCTCGGCAACTGGAGGTGATATTCATAATGA